>JAQNCM010000327.1 GCA_029237615.1 Mucilaginibacter sp. | reverse complement strand
AGTGTTTTGCGATGACATGTTTTTGATTAGGCATTTTGTAAGTTTAGACTTTGATACGGCAGTTAAGTTACAATAATTATTGCTTCAATGTAATTTATAATTGATTGTATTTAAAACATATTCATTTAAACGGTGTAATCAAAGTAACGAAGCAAAAAATGGTGAAAATACTAAAAAAAACCTTACATTTGCGCCCTTGAAAATTCATATAATTAAGCATGAAATTATCTCAATTTAAATTCAACCTGCCCGAGTCGTTAGTCGCCCATACACCCGCCCACACCCGCGATGAATCGCGATTAATGGTATTGCACCGGGATTCGGGGAAAATTGAGCATAAGATCTTTAAAGATATCCTGGATTATTTTGACGATAAGGATGTAATGATCCTTAACAACACCAAAGTATTTCCGGCCCGTATGTACGGCAATAAAGAAAAAACCGGCGCTACAATTGAAGTTTTTTTATTAAGAGAATTAAATAAAGAATTAAGACTTTGGGATGTTTTGGTTGATCCGGCCCGTAAAATACGCGTTGGCAACAAATTATATTTTGGCGATGATGACCTGTTAATTGCCGAAGTAGTTGACAACACCACATCAAGGGGACGTACCATTCGCTTTTTATTTGATGGAACAGATGAAGAATTTCGCCGCAATGTGGAAATTTTGGGCGAAACTCCGCTTCCAAAATATATTAAACGCAAAGCAACTGCCGAAGATAAAGACCGTTACCAAACAATTTTCGCCAAGCACGAAGGTGCTGTGGCTGCTCCTACTGCAGGTTTGCACTTCAGCCGCGAACTAATGAAACGCCTGGAATTAAAAGGTGTTGAATTTGCTGAAGTTACCCTACATGTTGGATTAGGAACTTTCCGGCCTGTTGAAGTTGAAGACCTCACAAAACATAAAATGGACTCTGAGCAATTCATTATTGAAGAAAAACAGGCCAATATCGTAAACAGGGGTATTGAACGCAAAAACCGTATCTGCGCAGTAGGCACTACCTCCATGCGTGCTATTGAATCGGCGGTATCGGCAAACAAAACGCTAAAACCAGCTAACGACTGGACCAGCAAGTTTATTTTCCCTCCATATGATTTTAGCATTGCTAATTCAATGATCACCAACTTTCACATGCCCGAATCCACCCTTTTAATGATGGTTTGTGCGTTTGGAGGCTTTGAAAATGTAATGAATGCTTATGAAGTAGCTGTAAAAGAAAAATACCGCTTTTACAGTTACGGCGATGCAATGCTGATTATTTAATTAGATTTGAGTATTGAGATTTGATAAAAGGTTTTAAAACCTTTTATCAAATTTAAGCCAATTACGCTCATGTCTCCTATACCAGGGTTCCAATCTAAAAACTATGTTATTATTGTAGCCGGCGGCTCGGGTATGCGTATGCAAGCGACTGTGCCAAAGCAATTTTTATTGCTTAACGGCAAACCTGTATTGATGCATACAATAGCAGCTTTCGACAGGTCTGAGACCCATCCACAAATAATAGTGGTTTTACATCCCGGATTTCATACTTACTGGAACCAGCTTTGTAAAGAGCACAATTTTAATATCCCTCATCAGTTGGTATCCGGCGGAGAAACGCGCTTTTATTCAGTAAAAAATGGACTTGATTCGATAAACGACGATGCAGATGTACTAGTAGCGGTTCATGATGCGGTTAGGCCTTTGACAGGCACCCGGATTATTGACGAGTCGTACAAATCCGCATCACAGTGCGGAAACGCGGTGACGGCCGTTAAAAGCCGCGATTCAATAAGACAAGTAACAAACGGTGTCTCTAAAAGCCTGATACGTGATGAGATCTACCTAGTGCAAACGCCTCAAACATTTAAATTATCGCAATTAAAAACAGCTTATCTGCAATCTTATAATGCCAACTTTACCGATGACGCAAGCGTCGTAGAGGGAACAGGAATTGCTATAAACTTTATTGAAGGCAGCTATGCCAATATTAAAATAACCTTACCTATAGATATCGCTATTGCAGAAATGATAATGCGGAATGGTTTAGATAATGGTTCATAGTTCATGATTTAATTTTTATGATCATAAACTACGAACCAAAGTAATTATGCCCTTCTTATAATCCCTAAAAGTAAAGCAATAACAGCAATTACTAAAAGGACGTGGATAATTCCCCCGCCAACCGGGTAAATAAAGAATCCTAGTATCCATCCAATTACAAGGATAACGGCGATTAAATACAGTAAGCTTCTCATATTGTAAAGTTTTAGTTGATAATTAATATCATCTTAACTAAAACTATTCCAAAAAGTTTCATCAATAAAAAAACCCTGTTAAAGCAGGGTTCTTTTAAATGCAGTGTTTTTAATACTCGTCTTCGTTAAAAAAGAAGTCATCCTTTGTAGGGTAATCAGGCCATATCTCTTCAATATTTTCATATGGCTCACCATCATCTTCCAGTGCCTGTAAGTTTTCTATCACCTCAACAGGTGCGCCGGAACGGATAGCATAGTCAATCAACTCGTCTTTTGTTGCAGGCCAGGGGGCATCTTCAAGGTGTGATGCCAGTTCAAGTGTCCAATACATATTTTCTTGTTTATTTTATTCGGTAAATTTAATTTTTCGCAAAAGTATAATATTTTTAATTTGATTATCAATATTTTTTTTCATTTAGATGAATTGTCTTTTCATCATTTCATTATCTATCGTTTAAAGACGCCTTTATTCCATTAAAAATCTATTTAACATATGTTATTACGTATCAACCATAAACTACCTGATACGCGGTATCCATTGATTTTCAGGAATTTTATTGTCATTTGCAATTTTCCTTGCCAAAGTAAACAGGTAATCACTGAGCCGGTTTAGATAAATATTCACCTTTTCGTCCATTTTACTATTTTCAGCCAAATGCACGGTTATTCTTTCTGCTCTCCTGCATACACACCGGGCAATATGACAATAGGAAATTGTATTACTGCCGCCTGGTAAAATAAAATGACGAAGCTCCGGTATAGTTAGGTTCATCGTATCCATTTCCTTCTCCAAGAGTTCAATATCTTCCATGTGGAGGTCGGGTATAATCATTTTTGATTTTTCGGGATCAGCCGCCAACGAGGATCCAATAGTAAACAATCTGTCCTGTACCTGTTTTAATATCTGCTTATCATGATCCGCAATATCCTGGTCGGCAATCAGGCCAATATAAGAATTAAGTTCGTCAACTGTACCATAGCTTTCAATGCGAATGTGATGCTTTGCAACACGGGTACCGCCAATTAATGACGTAAAACCTTTATCGCCTGTTTTTGTGTATATCTTCATTTGCCTGTTTCGAGTCCCCAAATTTCAATTTCGAATTTATCGTTTTGATTTCAGATTTTAGCGCTCAATTTTAAATATTACATTTTCAAAACCATCCCCCCTGCAAAGGAGATTGAGCGTGTGCTGAAACACATACTATTTTTATACGTTATTATTTTTTAACAATTTCAGACCGAAATTCCGAATTCAAAAAATCAACAATGAACTCCGTTATATTATCAAAAAAACTTTGTTTAATGCTGCTAGCTGTATTTGTATTATTAAGCTTAAAGTGCAACAGCAATAGTACCATAAACAACAACCTTCACCAAACTCCCGTAGCCTACATTTTGAGCGAACAGCAATTTAATGACCTTTTCCCGCTTCGTGACAAATTTTATAGTTATACCGCCTTTATAAAGGCAGTAAAGGAATTAGGACTTATAAAAGTAAAAATAAGCCGTCGCGCTACATCCGTTTACCAGTTTACCCGTACCGATAAAAATACCGGTAAAACTGCCATAATACGGCAAGACGAGGATTGGAATGAAGACTGGGCGAAAAAGAAGCCGGATAGCAGCTATGTGATTGACTATGGTAATTTTTGCTCCGAAAAAGATGCGCAGACGAACAAAAAAGAACTGTCGGCCTTCTTTGCCCAGATAGCGCATGAAACGCGCCATGGTGAAAACGGCAAATACAATGATGGCCTGATGCTGATACATGAAAGCAATACATCACTGCCCTACGTTGCTGATAATGACACCTACCCTGCTATACCGGGACAAAAATATTACGGACGGGGACCAATGCAGTTAAGTTACAACGGCAATTACGGGTACGCATCTGATTGTATTTTTGGTGATAAAAAAGTATTGCTGAACAATCCCGCACTTGTGGAAACCGATCCGGTGGTGGCATTTAAAACAGCTATCTATTTTTGGATGACCCCGCAAACTTACAAGCCATCGGCACATGATGTTATGATTGGTAAGTGGGCACCTAATGCTGCTGATAAAGCCGCCGGGCGAACTCCCGGATTTGGAATGACCATTAATATAGTAAATGGCGCTGTTGAATGTGGTAAAGGCGAAAATAATTACAGCGTGAACGACCGGATAGGCTTTTATAAGTATTTTTTAAAAAAATTAGGTATTAGTGATCCTAACTGCGCATGCTCATGCGGAAAGATGAAACCGTATTGATTTCGGGTTAGTAATATCCGGTAGTAAGAAGTGATGCCGGTTAATGTCGATGCAGTATAACGGGGATTATGCTGTAAATAAATAAGTTCTGATGGTTTTGCCCATCAGAACTTCAACGATATCTCGTTATATTTTTTATTTTAATTATTTAGTGTTATCAGATTCATTGTTAATTTTTTATCCTTTTTGAAATAATCGATTTTAAGAACATGACCGGGCTTTGCGCGATATAAGTGTGTGAAAGTAGCCTTTTCCTTTTTGATCGCTATTTTGTCAACGCTAATCTTACCATTTTTATATTTTATCTGACCAAAGTTGTTTGTTTTTTTTGAATCATCATCTATTCTCCCATAATCAATAAAGCTGAATGTGATTTGAGAGTTATCAGTATTATTTGTTTTGTACATATAATCCATGTGACCAAGTATGTTAGCAACAGATGCCAAAAGATATGGAGGAAATAAGGCGGCGTAAGCGGGCAAATCATCAGCAGATCCTTCCGCTTTCGGTATTTCCTGCGCCTGCACCACGTTACCATCCGCGTCATATTCTATAACTACCATATTTTCTAATTTCAAATGTGCACCTATGTTAGCAAACATGCTTACAGCTATCGAAGCAGCAGCGCCTGCAGCGCTTCCTTTTTTAAATTTTTCTGCTATTATCAGGCTGGTATTATGATTTGTTTTAACAATATCATGTATGTATAAGTAATAACCGTCTTTAAGTTTATGGTCCTCCATAGGTAAAAATTTACCAAGTGACTCCTCGATATTTTTGAAGTTACTTTTTAAGATTTTACCGGTTTTATCAATTTCCAAAAACGCCAGCCCGTCTGGGGCGGTTGTATATGTTTTGCTGGTTTTATAGTTCAATCCGATAATAATAATTTTTTCTCCTTCAAAAATGGCGTTAATGGGCACAACATGATTGTCACCAAACTCAGTAGACAAATCAAATAACCGCGTGCCATCGTCAGTTCTGGTGCCCAAAATAGACTGTTTGGTTTTCAAATTATCAAACCCTTTATCAATACGGGATACGGCCGTTAATATCATCTCCTTATTACCGTTTAAAAACGTAGGCGCCATTACTTTTGATTTACCTTCCGGCTGATAAGTTTGCTGCCACGAATTCTTGGATGCACCATCTACATAGCTGATAATAAAAGCGTTATTTGGATCATTAAACGTGTAGTTTACAAAGCCATTATTACCAAGAATAGCCAGTTCCTGACCCACAACTTCCTTGTATCGCATAAATTCGGCGCTCTTAGGATTATAGTTGACTTTTAATGTATTCGAGGTCACTTCATTTGCATCCTGATCATACACTTTTAACTCAAAAGTTTTTTTCCTTTCGTCCCAAAACTTAAAACAAAAGTTGTTCCCATCATATCCGCTGCTTATCAATTCCCAATCTCTGGGTCCTGTTATATCTTTTGTTCCCAGTTCATTTAAGTTTTCATCCAATAAATTCAACCTGTACAATAGCGTTTTTCTATTTACTTTATCAAACTCGTAAAAGGAATAATATCCTTTTACTTCATTGTTTTTGGTAATAGTTCCCATATTGCGGATGGTAACATGTTTTACTTCTTCAAATTGCCTGGTTACATCTTGCCCCGTCGCCCTCGTACCTAAAAAGACCAGGGAAATAATTAGTAGTTTAAATTTCATGTTTAATTGTTTAAGGTGTTTAGATTATTTATTGCCTCAGTTGAAGCGGTGATTAAAGATTTATTACTTTGATAATAGGTTTTTGTTATCTCTTTCATTTCCTGAAAGTTAAGGCTGTCAAATAATTTCAACAGCTTTGCATATTCGTCTTTGTCATCATCAGAAAGATATTGGTTCCTGATGACCATATAAAGCGTATGGGTTTTATAATGGTTACAAATTGACAACAGGGTATTGAAAATTTCTGTCTTAATACTCCTGTCACGCGGGAAAGTCGCATTATTTTGAATTAGCTGATATAAATACAAACCCAAATTGTCATTCTCTTTTAAATAAAGCGCCTCATTAAAAAGAGCTTCTTTCTTTACCTTAGCTAATTTCTTACCATCTGAAATTATGAAATCAACTCCTGCCCGCGGATAGCTATTAAAAAATGATTGCATCCATATTTTGCGCTGCGTGCAGTCCGGATGAGTCTTTAATGAGTCAATTATTTCTTTCCGTGGCGTTTGCCCAAACTTCATCCTACTTTCAGGTTTTAACCAATCCTCATTTATAGCAATATTTTCTCCTATAAAAAAACTGCCAATGGAACACCGGATAGTTTTACTGTCTGAAGAATCTAAGAGATCGAATACCCGGGACACCGTTTTGCAATTGTAGCCCGTTTTTAAAAACAGGAGCATGGCTAAAGAATCTGCTGCCCTTTCCTGGTGCCGATTGTGTTTTCTCTGATCAAAAACATCCGTCTCCAGCAAATTTTCCAATTGCCTTTTGGTGTTATATTCTTGTTTTTTTATTGTCTTTAAATGAGCCAAAAATTCCGGAGAATTGTATTTTTCCAATTGTTTTATCAAGGATGTGTTAACATGATCCAACAGATAGTGCCCTAATTCGTGGCAAAAAACCATCGCGAGCTGGCTTTCGTTTTCAGTTATACTTACGAGTCCAAGGTCACAAACAACAGTACCATCTTCATAGCTGTAGGCATTAACAACTGATGTACGGTCTATAAAAAAATGAAAGCGTGTTTTATCTAGTGAATTTTTCTCCAGGATATATTGAAATATCGAGTTCAGGTATAAATAAGCTGTGGAATCAAATAAAAAACTTTTTTTTTCGAATTTCTTTAATAGCTCATCATTTTTCTCACTAATAATATTTAAATATTGTTTTTGTATGCTTTTATTTATCAGCGCAGCTTTAGCGTTCGTATTTGTAACCAAAAACGTTTTGTAATCCTTTATTTGGGAGAAGTTATAAATGTTATTTTGTGCGTAAACATGCAGGTTGCAGAAGATAGAGATTAAAAAGAAAAGAAAAAACTTTAAGCACCACCGGTGTTTAAATGTCATAAAATACTATTTAAATAAGGTTTAGCGATACGTAGCATCCTTCAACAAATATATTTATTTAATTCACATTTACAATTTGAAACTCTTTATTAATTGCTATCATAATGCTTTGACCTTTCAAAAATTTGCATATTAAATATGAATAACTACTTTTAACAAAGCCATTTTAATGAATAATTATCCTTTTGATACCGTTTCCCTTTCCTCAGATGTAATCAATAACTACTTTGATATTTATAATGCGCTTAAAGTGAAGTTTAATATTCAGTTTACGGGTGATATAGATTTTCAGCTTGGACAGTTTGAAGTATTTAAAGGATATGCAGATATCAACATCAAAGGTTCTTATGCTTTTAAATGCAATAATAACAATTGCTACATCCTTTTTACAGAAGCGCATTCACGCGTTCATACCCGGTATGGAATTACAGACGTTTACCAATATCAAACCTGGGCACTCGCATTTTTAAAATGTGATTTTGGCCGTGTACTGATAAGGCGCGAAACACTTGCCGATAAGATCATTGAACTGGTACACTCCATCGAACTTGATTTTGAAGAAGACAAACCATTCAGTGATACCTTTTATGTTTTGGTTAATGACCGCGAAAAAGCTGCGAGGGCTATTAACCGTAATTTCAGAAATGCTGTAATGGATACGCGGCATGATAATTTTACGACCGAAATATTTGAGCATACGCTCATCATCGGCCAGCATGAAACTTTATCGCCCGAACGTGCTGTTTACCTGGCTGAATTTATGGAGCGGTTGGCTTCGACGTGTTGATCTTGCTACCCATATCAACACGGCTTATTTTAACTGAATTGGATAAGAACCTGCCCAGCTGTTATTTATGGAATAAATTATATTATTTTAGAGGCTCAAACTTAACCCTATACAGTAATGCACCTAAACAACAACAAAATGGAAAAATTAACAAAAGAACAACTAAAAAATGTAAAAGGCGGCCTACAAACACCTCCTCCTGGATGTTTTTGCTTTGTACCGGCGGGAGGCCCCGGATTACCTGGAGGTGGCTTAGACATTGATTGTTATTTTGGCCAGAATCCTGAATTGTATTGCCCTGCTGACCAGCTATTTGGATGCTGCTAAGTTGAAAAATCTAAACTTCAGGGATTGTCAACTTTAAAATATTGACAATCCTTTCCCATACTATAGGATAAAGGTGCAAACTTATTCAGCCAACACTTTATTTCTGTCAACCTTAATAATGTTCGGATTGGCATAGTCGTTCTCAATTAAACCATCGCGCATACGCACAATACGGTGGGCGTGCATGGCAATATCTTCTTCGTGAGTTACCAATATTATCGTATTTCCTTTAGCATGAATATCCTCTATCAGTCCCATTATTTCTATAGATGTTTTTGTATCCAGGTTACCGGTAGGCTCATCGGCCAATATAATAGATGGGTTATTGATCAGCGCACGTGCCACGGCCACCCGCTGGCGTTGTCCGCCCGATAGCTCATTAGGCTTGTGATCGATGCGGTTTCCCAAGCCTACATTCTCCAGGTTTCTTTTTGCCCGTTCCAGGCGTTTTTCTTTGCTTATACCGGCATAAACCAATGGCAAAGCAACATTATCTAACGCTGTATTACGGGGCAATAAATTAAACGTCTGGAAAACAAATCCTATCTCTTTATTTCTTACTTCGGCCAGTTCGTTATCGCTCATATGGCTTACGTTGATACCGTTCAGCGTATATTCACCTTTCGACGGTGTGTCAAGGCAGCCCAAAATATTCATCAGGGTTGACTTACCGGAACCGGAAGGGCCCATCAAAGCCACGAATTCTCCTTTATTTATAGATAAAGAGACTGATTTAAGGGCATGAATTATTTCAGTGCCTATCACATATTTTCGTCCGATATCTTTAAGAGTAATTAGTGGGTCCATATTTTTTCTGATTTGACTACAAGGGCATGAATTTGTTACAGTGTTTAATACAAAAGCACTCAATCCAGCTTCGGGCTTACGGACTTTACTAACTTTCCGACTTCCCCAAATCTATCACCTTTGATACCAAAAAGTAGTCTTCATCGTGTTTAGGGGCATTTAACAACGCTTCCTCGTGTGTGATCTCCGTTTTTATTACATCCTCTCTAAAAACATTCACCTCGTTAACCATATAAACCAGCGGCTCGATACCCGATGTATCTATCTCGTTCAGCTTATCCATAAAACCGAGTATTTTATTCATGTCCTTAATCATTCCCTGCTTTTCATCGCCGGTAAGCTCCAGTCTGGCTAAATGGGCTATTTTATCAACGGTTTCTTCGTCAATGGTCATGCTGTTTCCAATTTTTGTTTAATCAATTCATATACTTCATCGCGCAGCGCATCGGCATCATCAAGGGTTAAATGTGCTGTTTCAATGGGTTTGTGTACAAATATATCAGAAATGCCCGGTCTGCTACCATATTCCATACCGGTATTCCACAATATTTTCCAGGTATTAATGGAAGAAACCGGTAAAATGGGAATTTTTAATTCGATTGCCAGCTTGAATGCTCCGTTTTTAAACGGATGCAATTTTGGTGGATATTCCGCCGGAATGGTCGCCTCAGGGAAAATCACGACGCTTATCCTTTGCTTTAACCGTTCGGCTGCCGTTTTAAATGCCCTGAAAGACGATATCTTGCTGTCGCGGTTTAAAGTAACGTCGATCGTTCTTAAAAAAAAACCGAGCACCATAAAAAGAAGTTAGTTACATCAGCATCATATAAATTTGAACCTCCACTAAATATCATTTAAAAGTCTGTTTACTAGTTTCAGTAAATGATGAATATACAGGCTGCACAAGTACGTTTTTACTTTTTTTAGGCAATGCTAACAACAAATAAACAAGCGACGGATAAACATGTAAAAAAAGCCGTACCAGCGATGTAGATAAAAGCCAGTTAAGTTCTCCGGGTGCTATTAAATATACCGCGAAATAGGCAACCATCAAAAGCGAGATTACTGCAAACGGCAGCCTCAATAAAGCCCGGCGGTTAGCAATCAAAGCTGCCAGCGTTAATACGATCAGGATAAGGTATTTGGTAAACAACATAATTACCCAGGCTTTTGTAATTACGAGGTATCTTCCCGTATCTGTTAAGTGCATGATTAATGTCGCGGCAGTTGCATTATTGGCCATCACGGTATTAGAAGGCGTATAACCTAATTTAAATGATGCCCATATTATAACGGGGATAATAGACCCGGCAGCATAGTTTTTTAAAATTGCATAATTCCTGTAGTTTGTGATAATAAAGCAGCCTGAAAATAATAGCATGAACACGATACCCTCATTTTTTTCCCAGGCGCATGATGCACAAATAAAAGCCAAAATAGAAACCTGGTGGCCACCCTTACTATCAAGTGTATTGTATAATACAAAAGTCAATAATATTAGCAGTGACAATAGCGTATCAGCTTCTTGTGCCATGGCCAATTGTTTAAAACTGTCGTCAAAAACAAAAATCACTAACGCTAAAAAAGCATATAAATACAATTCCTCTCTCCACAGCGCATAGTATACTAATAGCGGCACTAATATCAATATCACATAACTAAAAAGCATTGGTACTAACGGCGTATCGCTACTAACGGCATGGCATAAAAATGCAATAATTGAAGGCAGCATCAGCGGATAGTCCCGCGATGAAAACGACATTGCCGGAACAAAAATATTTTTCCAATAATCAGGATAAAACAAATACCTGGCTTTGAGGTTCCACATCGCCCATGCGTCCCAGCCGCCATATTTACTCCCATGAAAAACAAAGTAAAGTGTAAGCGTGAGTACAGCAATTAAGGCTAACAGATTCCCTATATTGCTACCTTTACCTGCATTAACGCTAAATGTTGCTTTTATAGATTTTCTGAAATAACAAAGTAAAAATATACTTACTATAAAAAGCATTGCTAGCAAGCGGGTAAAATTTTGCCCGGTCAGTAACACAATGTAATATAAAAAGCTTAAGCAAATTAATATAAATAAGATGGCAGTAATGTGTATTAAAGGCCGGTAATTAAAACAAAGTGACCTTTTAAATAATATATAAACCACTGTGTAACAAGTAAATAAAACAAAAACCAAAACAAAAACCTGCAGCATTTTATTTGTCTTTTTTTATTAATGAAATTTCCCTGTCGCCGGCAATACTTTGTGCTATAACATGATAGTGCTTTACATCAATTAAACTATCTGTTTTATTTTTTATAATGATTACACTATCTGGCGACGAATTTAAAACCAATGTTTTTGGCGCCATCACGTATTGCATTACCATAAACGAGGCTGCATATCTTGTAGTAATGTCAAATCCAATTGTACTGCCTGGTTTAATATGCGCTCTTATTGGTTTAAGCTGCTGTTTCAGTAAATCTATATCAAAAATAATTTTCCTTATATGATAAACTTTAAAGCCAAGCATCAGTATTATTGACCCTGCCAGGAAAAAGTTAATGTATTTAATTGATTTGTTTCTCATAATTAACGCTCAAGGTTAAACCTTTTCAGGCAGTCTCTATATTCCCTTTTTAAGTTGCCGGGAAAGTATTCCGTACGCTTGTTCTTTTAATTTATCGGCATCTTCCGGGCTAAATCCAATAGTCTGGATTGGTTTATGCACAAAATATTTGCAGATACCTGGCCTGGTGCCAAATTTTATACCGTCGTCCCATAGCATTGTCCAGGCATTGGCGGAGGAAACCGGTATAATAGGAATTCCAAATTCGATGGCCAATTTGAACGGGCCATTTTTAAACTGATGAAGTACAGGCGGATACTCATCCCCTATCTTCCCTTCCGGGAAAACAATCAAACTTACACCTTCCTGAAGTTTTTCAGATGCTTTTTTAAAAGCCCTGAAAGATGACATTTTACTTTCCCTGTTCACAGGTATATCCATCGAACGGAAAAACAAACCGGTAACCAAACCATCTTTCAATTCTTCCTTTCCCATAAAACTACAATGCCGTTTTACCAAAATACTCATTGCCGAAATATCAAGGTTTGACGTGTGGTTTGGACAGATGATATATGTTTTGCTCCAGTCAATTGGCTGTTCATATTCAAAGCGGTAAAAGAAACCAACCAGTGATGAACTTATAAATGCCCATAACCGCCTTAACTTGCTCATATTTTTATACCGGGACGGGTCTCTTGAAAAGTAATAGAACAATGGCCATAATAAAAAATAGCTAAGGGCAACACTAATCACATAAAGATAAACGTGCACTTTCTTCAATATCATTTTCATCTTCACCAAAAATATAAAAATTACTTACTTTCGCCCCATGGAAACTGTTGTTAGTGGTATTCGTTCAACCGGAAACTTACACTTAGGAAATTATTACGGCGCAATACAAAACTTTGTAAAAATGCAGTATGAATATAACTGCTATTTTTTTATTGCCGACCTGCATTCATTGACTACCCATCCTACCCCTGCTGATTTGCATGGCAATATAAAACAAGTATTGGTTGAATACCTGGCCGCCGGTATCGACCCGGAAAAAGCAACTATTTATATCCAGTCTGACGTACCAGAAATATTCGAACTGTACCTTTACCTTAACATGAACGCTTATTTGGGTGAACTGGAGCGCAGCACATCATTTAAAGATAAAGTACGCGCAAATCCTGAAAATGTTAACGCTGGATTATTAACCTATCCTGTTTTAATGGCCGCAGATATTATTATTCATAAAGCAACCAAAGTACCTGTTGGAAAAGACCAGGAGCAACACCTTGAAATGGCGCGCACCTTTGGCAATCGTTTCAACAGGCTATATAACACGGAATTTTTCCCTGAGCCTTATGCTTTCAACTTTAGCGAAAACCTTGTAAAAATACCCGGACTGGACGGTAAAGGAAAAATGGGTAAATCAGAAGGAGAAGGAAATGCGGTATATCTTTCAGATTCTCCTGAAATTATCCGTAAAAAAGTGATGCGTGCTGTTACAGACAGCGGACCAACTGTTGAAAATTCTGAAAAGCCAGTAGAAATACAAAATCTGTTTGATATTATAAAAGTGGTGTCATCGGCTGATACTTATGCACACTTTGATAATTTATATAACACCTGCCAGATCCGTTACGGTGATCTGAAAAAACAGCTTGCAGAAGATATTATCATTGCTACGGCACCAATCCGCGAGCGGATAAATGACATTGCAAATGATGCCCCTTACCTGCGCCAGGTAGCACGGCATGGTGCTATCAAAGCCCGTGAAAGTGCATCAAAAACGATACGTGAAGTACGGGAAATTATCGGCTTCAGAAGTTTTTAATCTGATAATCGTTATCTGAACCTTAATCCTGACTAACAAAGTGTTACCAATGTTTCATGAAATACATTCAAACAGCGGCAACACAATCAATGATTTAATAAATTACACTATAAGTTGTAGCCGACTCTCCAATTAAATGGAAATCAACCGCTAAAAATTCAAGTAATTCTGTAAATTCGACAAATCGAGGTTCAGAAAAAAATAATAATGATGCATATTGCAATTGTAGGAAACATAGGCGCCGGTAAAACTACTCTCACTGAGTTATTGGCAAAGAATTATGGCTGGGACCCTTTATTTGAAGCTGTTGATAATAATCCGTACCTGGAAGATTTTTACAGCGATATGAAACTCTGGAGCTTTAACCTGCAGATCTACTTTTTGAACAGCCGCTACCGCCAGATCATCGAAATTCAGAAAAATGGCCATAACATTATACAGGACAGGACCATTTATGAAGATGCCTATATTTTTGCCGAAAACCTGCACGATATGGGTTTAATGACCACCCGCGATTATGAAAACTATCAATCCATATTTGATAATGTAACCGAGTTTATCAAACCGCCCGATCTGCTTATTTATCTAAAAGCATCCGTACCTACATTGGTTAATAACATCCAGCGCAGGGGCCGCGAATATGAATCAGGCATCAGGCTTGATTATTTGTCAAAACTGAACGATAAATACCAGAAATGGATAAACAACTACAAACTTGGCAAACTGCTGATCATTGATAAGGACAACAATGATTTTGTTAACAGTACCGAAGACCTTGCTACCATTGTACAACTGGTTGAAAGGGAATTGAATGGGCTGTTTTAATTTTAGAATTACGATTTACGATTTACGATTTATTAATTTTATGAATCGTAAATCTAAAATCTTAAATCTTAAATCTTAAATATGATTTTAGGTATAATTCCCGCCCGTTATGCATCTACCCGTTTTCCGGGGAAGCCATTGGTAAATATTGCCGGAAAAAGCATGATCCAAAGGGTTTATGAACAGGCAAAAAAATGTGTTCATTTATCCCGAGTGCTCGTAGCTACTGATGACACCCGCATTTATGACCATGTGCTGAATTTTGGAGGCGAAGTAATCATGACCGCTCCCGACCATCAAAGTGGCACCGACCGTTGCGCCGAAGTTGCGCTTCAGCATCCCCAATATAATGTCATCATTAACATACAAGGTGATGAACCTTATATAGATCCCGAGCAGATAAGTAAATTGGCGGCCTGTTTTAACAATGCTGATACACAGATAGCTACACTCATAAAAAAGGTACAAAATGAACAGGAGTTATTCAATGTAAATTCGCCCAAGGTGGTGATCAATAAACTTTCGGAGGCGGTTTATTTTTCGCGTTCTCCCCTGCCCCACATCCGCGGACAGGAACAACGACACTGGTTAAATTACTATACCTACTTTAAGCATATCGGTATTTACGGCTATCGTGCCGATATATTGCAGCAGATCACCAAACTACCTGTATCCTCCCTTGAAAAAGCCGAAAGCCTGGAGCAACTGCGCTGGATAGAAAATGGCTACCACATAAAAGTTGCAGAAACTGAGCTGGAAACTTATGCCATTGATAGGCCTGAAGATTTAATTAATTTGAAAATCAGATAATTTGAAGATTTGATAATAATGAAAATATAAAGTATCATTTTCAAATCGTCAAATTTTCAAATCATTTCAACTTCTTCAACCTAAGCCCAAAATTTTTCTTACTTTTGTATCCCGTACACAAACAATTTGTTTCGGCCTAAAAGCCGGGCCAAACAGGAAAAAAATCATGACTAAATACATTTTTGTTACGGGCGGCGTTACCTCGTCGTTAGGGAAAGGCATTATTTCTGCTTCATTAGCCAAGCTTCTACAATCTCGCGGTTACTCGGTAACCATCCAAAAGTTCGACCCTTATATCAACATTGACCCGGGTACGTTAAACCCGTACGAACACGGTGAATGTTATGTTACCGAAGATGGCGCTGAAACGGATCTCGACCTTGGCCACTACGAACGTTTTTTAAACACCCCCACTTCTAAAGCAAATAATATTACTACAGGCCGTATTTACCAGAACGTGATCAACCGTGAAAGGGAGGGTGCTTTTTTAGGTAAAACAGTACAGGTAGTTCCGCACATTACAGACGAAATTAAAAGAAACATCCGCATACTGGGCGAAAGCGGCGATTATGATATTGTAATAACCGAATTGGGCGGCACCGTCGGTGATATTGAATCACTGCCGTATATTGAAGCAGTGAGGCAGTTCAGATGGGAAATTGGTTCGGGTAATTCCCTTGTGATACATTTAACGCTCATCCCCTTCCTTGCCGCTGCCGGCGAGCTGAAGACAAAACCAACACAGCACTCTGTAAAAATGCTACTGGAGTATGGTATACAACCGGATATACTGGTTTGCCGCACGGAGCACCACCTTACTATGGACATCCGTAAAAAGATAGCCTTATTCTGTAATGTAAACATCAATGCGGTAATTGAATCAATTGATGCTTCTACTATTTATGATGTGCCCTTACTGATGCTGAAAGAGCAGTTGGACAAAACAGTACTTACCAAATTAAAGCTTCCGCATAAAACTGAACCTGAGCTGGTAAACTGGAAAGATTTTTTAGGCCGCTTAAAAAATCCTACTTCCGAGGTAAAAATAGGGTTGGTGGGTAAATATGTTGAATTACCCGATGCCTATAAATCTATCACTGAATCTTTTATACATGCCGGCGCTAAAAATGAATGCCGCGTAAAAGTTGAATATATCCCATCAGAGCAATTAACTCCGGGCAATGCAATTGAACGGTTAAAGGGCCTGCATGGGGTTTTGGTTGCACCGGGTTTTGGTGAGCGCGGTTTTGAAGGCAAAATTGAAGCCATCCGCTATGTGCGTGAAAACAACATCCCATTTTTCGGGATCTGTCTGGGCATGCAATGTGCTGTTGTTGAATTTGCACGCAATGTGCTCGGTTTAAAAGAAGCCAGCAGCGAAGAAATGAACCCGGATACTCCACATCCGGTAATTGGCATGATGGAAGAACAGAAGAAAGTAGTTAATAAAGGTGGAACAATGCGTTTAGGGTCTTATCCATGTGATTTAAAAAAGGGTAGCAAAGCTGAAAAATTTTATGGCAAAACACATATCTCCGAGCGTCACAGGCATCGCTACGAGTTTAATAACGAGTATGTTAAACAATACGAGCAGGCCGGTTTAACCCCATCAGGCATAAACCCTGCAAGTAACCTGGTAGAGATTGTAGAGCTTAAAAATCATCCGTTTTTCATCGGTTCGCAATTTCATCCTGAATTAAAATCAACAGTTGCAAATCCGCACCCACTTTTTATTAACTTTGTCGCCGCTTCGATGGCTTATGCCCGTAAGCAATAGGTATTTGTACGATATATAGAAATGGATAAAAATACGTTCACAGGATTATTCCTGATCATGGTAATAATGGGTGCTTCCATTTATTTCATGAAACCGTCTGACACGGACTTAAAGAAAGAAAGAATAAAAGCACATGCCGATTCAGTAAAAAGAGGACAATTGCCAAAGTCAGCAGTAGCCACCGCTAAATTTACTGATACTGCAAAAGCCGAGGCTAAAACTACCGTTGATTCGGCCACATTAAAAAGTCCTTTTGGGGCAACAACCGTTGGCACCGAAAAGCTGATCACACTTGAAAATAAAGACATTCTTGTAAAGCTATCCACACAAGGCGGAAAGGTGTATTCGGTTGAATTAAAAAACTTTAAAACTTTTGATAAAAAACCGCTGATATTATTTGACGGCAGCCATAATCATTTTGGTTTAAACTTTACCACCGGTAATAGCAGCATAAATACCGACAAGCTATATTTTACACCAAGCGCAGCTTCGCTGGTGGTAGCCGGAAAAGATTCTGGCACTGTAACCATGCGTTTAAGCTACAGCCCAACGCAATATGTTGATTACATCTATTCATTAAAGGGTACCGGCTATAAAGTGGGTTTAACCATAAAGCCAACCGGCCTTGACCAGGTAATAGCCAACACCAGCACAATTAACTTAAACTGGCTTACAAGTGTACGTAAGCAGGAAAAGGACATGGAGCAGGAACGGCGCTATTCAACCGTTTATTATAGCGATACCGATCAGAAAACTGATTACCTGGATGTTTCAAAAGATGAACAAAAAGACATCGCTGATAAAAAAATTCAATGGGTATCATTTAAGGCACACTTCTTTTCGAGCGTATTAATTGCTGATAAGGGTTTTGATAAATCAAACCTGGCTGTAGCTACCGATGTAACAGACACTACCGATATTAAGCAAATGAGTGCCAACCTGGTACTCAGCAAAAGTGCGGATGGTAGTTTCCCGATGCTGTTTTATTTTGGCCCTAACCGTTATTCCACTTTACAAGACCAGGGATACGCCCTTGAAAAACAGGTCGACCTTGGATGGGGACCATTAAAATATATTAACCGTTTTGCGGTTTTACCAGTATTTAATATCCTTAAAGAGTTTAACTGGAATTACGGGCTTATCATATTAGCGTTGACCATCGTTTTAAAACTGGTTTTGTCACCGCTTACTTATAAGTCATACCTTTCAATGGCCAAAATGCGTGTGTTAAAGCCGGAGATGGACGAGATTAAAGGTAAAGTAGGCGATGATAATCCTACCCTTTTACAGCAGGAATATTTAAAACTTTACAAAAAAGCCGGCGTAAACCCTTTAGGGGGATGTTTACCGTTGCTGATTCAAATGCCGATTGTAATTGCTTTCTTTCGCTTTTTCCCAAGCTTGTTTGAGCTGCGCGGCCAAAGCTTTTTGTGGATGCATGACCTTTCAACTTACGATGCGATAATTACATTCCCATCAATTCCATTCATTGGCAATCACCTTAGTTTAATGTGCTTGCTGATGACGATATCTACGCTTATTTACACCTATTTCAATAACCAGATATCAGGAGCAAGCGGGCAGATGAAATATATTGGATACATCACTCCTATTATGTTTATCGGCTTTTTGAACAGCTACCCTGCAGGTTTAAATTATTATTACTTCCTTGCCAACATGATGACCTTTTTGCAGCAGTACATTATACGTTTGATGGTTGATGACAAAAAGATCCACGCCCAGATACAGGAAAATAAAAAGAAGCCTGAAGAGAAAAAGAAAACAGGCGGCTTCCAGGCAAAAATGGAGGAAATGATGCGCCAGAAACAACAGTTATCGGCTGCGCCGAAGAAGAAGTAGGAAAGTCCGAAAGTCCGAAAGTCAGTAAAGTCCGGAAAGACCGAAAGATATTTTAGTACATGAGCCTTTGGAACTATTTCCAGAGGCTTCTTGTTAACCCGATTTTTACGACTTATTGGCTTGCTAAGCCTTTTTCCTCGGACTTTACTGACTTTCGGACTTTTCCGACTTAAAACTAAAATAATTAGCATAATCTTCTTACATTTACATCCATGTATGCTATTGTTGATATTGAGACTACGGGCGGGCATGCCAGTGCTAATGGCATTACTGAGATAGCTATTTGCATACATAACGGTAAAAAGGTTATTGAACGTTACTCCACTCTGGTAAATCCCAGAAGGGAAATACCTATTTATATAAGTGCTTTAACAGGTATCAGCAATGAAATGGTGCAGACTGCCCCTCCATTTGAGGATGTGGCTCATGATGTATATCACCTGCTGAACAACAAAATATTCGTTGCGCACAACGTAAACTTCGACCATTCTTTTATTCGCTATCATTTGGCGGCGGCAGGATATGAGCTGCAATGCAATAAATTGTGTACAGTAAGGCTTGGCCGTAAAATTTTTCCTGGCCTCCCCTCCTATGGCCTGGGTAAGTTATGCAGGCACCTGGGCATAGAAAATGAAAGCAGGCACCGTGCAGCCGGCGATGCAGAGGCAACGGCTCAATTGTTTTCCATGTTGCTACAAAGTGACAAGCAAAATCATATTCCGCTTGCGTTAAAGCAAAATTCGAAAGAGCAGGTTTTACCGCCTCATTTGCCTAAACAGGATATCGAGGCGCTACCACAATCGCCTGGCGTATACTATTTTCATGATCAAAAAGGTAAGGTCATTTACGTTGGCAAAGCTAAAAATCTCAAAAAACGGGTATGCAGCCATTTTACCGGCAATAATCCCGGCCCGCAGCGACAGGAGTTTTTAAAGAATATCTGCCAGATTACTTTTCAGCTATGCGGAACGGAACTGATAGCTTTCGTATTAGAATCTCTTGAAATTAAACGTCTGTGGCCAAAATATAACAGATCACTAAAACGCTTTGAGCACGCTTACAGCTTGTATGCCTTTGAAGACCAACGCGGCTATATGCGGCTGGCGGTAGACAAACACCGCAAAATGACAGGAGCCATTTATAGTTGCAATACTTTATTCGAAGGACGTACCCTACTTTTAAAGTTAATTGAAAACTTTGGACTTTGCCCTAAATTGTGTTTCATACAAACTAATACAGGATTCTGTACAGGAGTAAATGGTGAAAATTGCGCCTGCCAGGGTCATGAAACACCCGATGAATACAACCAAAAAGTATACACCGCCATTGATGAATTGAACATGGCACTTCCTACCTTTGCTATAAGAGATGCAGGCCGTACCGATGATGAGCACAGTTGCCTTTTAATTGAAAAAGGTAAATTTTATGGTATGGGTTACATATCCCATTACTTTGATGCCGATAACCTACAGCAGCTTAAAAATTACCTTACCCCCTATCCCGGCAATGATTATATCAGGAATATGGTAGATAATTACGCCATAAAATATCCTGATAGGAAAATGATATTCCGATAGGAAAACTTACTGAAGTTTTTAAAACTCCGTAAGTTTAAGTACTCTCTAACTCGTAAATTAAATTACTCCTGCTTTTTCCAGCTCCACCTGCATTTGTTGTTGCATGTTTTGCGCTTCGGCTCTTGCGGCTTCGGCAAAATCTTTGCCATTTGAGGCGTAAATAATGGAACGGGAGGCGTTGATGATCAATCCGCAATCTTTGGTCATTCCATATCTACAGACATCTGACAGGCTTCCTCCTTGCGCTCCAACACCCGGCACCAGCAGGAAATTATCCGGCGCAAACTTGCGGATGTTTACGAACTCCATGCTTTTGGTAGCGCCTACCACATACATTATGCGGTCGGCCCCGGCCCAGGTATTCGCTTTTTGTATTACTGTTTCGTATAAAAATCCATGGTCAGTGGTCAGGTATTGAAAATCTTTACTCCCGGCGGATGAAGTAAGCGCCAGCAATATCACCCATTTACCCGGGTAGGCTAAATAAGACGTCACGGTATCATGCCCCATATAAGGTGATACCGTAATAGCATCAAAACTCATCCCGGCAGCTTTCTCGTCCAAAAATGCTTTGGCATACATATCAGAAGTGTTACCGATATCGCCCCGCTTGGCATCGATGATATTCAGACATTCGGCAGGCAGGTATTTCCAGGTATCGATCAAACTTTGCAGTCCTTTTATGCCCCTGCTTTCGTAAAATGCTGCATTTGGTTTATAGGAGACACATAAATCACGTGTCGCGTCAATTATCCGTTTATTAAATTCAAATACGGGATCAGCGTACTCTTTTAAAAACTCAGGTATTTTATCTACATCGGTATCAAGGCCGACACATAAAAATGTTCTTTTTTGTTTGATCTGTTCTATTAGCTGCTGACGGGAAATCATGAAAGAAGGGATATTTTTTTAGTCTTCAAAAAAACTAAAAATTAACTTAAGTGTTGACCTTATTAAGTATATTTTTTTAAATAATTTGAATTTTTAAATTAATTGATTAGAATTGCAGTGTTTTCCATTGAAATTTTTCTTGCACTAAAGAAACAATTTAAAACTCCAGGTTATTTTATTAATATTTACATGGAGTTTAGATGTTGCATAAGCAAAGTTGCCAAACAAATTTCTTTCATATAAAACATCTTCATGCATAACTATATAAATAGAATTTGCTAATACAAACAAAGCCTTACTTTTAGGCAAACAGCTTTACATAGCTCGATCTTTAATACCGGTGAAAATATATACAATCACAAAAAGCATTCAAATTAAAAATCCTTTTGAACTATAATTCATAATATGTTTGATACAAACGAATTGAACGACAAACTCGTTTCGGAGTTGCGCGATATTGCCAGAAATTTAGGTATAGCAGAAGCTGATGACCTTAGAAAGGCACAATTAATTACCAGGATAGTGGAGCAGGAACAGTTAATTGAAGCTGCCCGTGCACAGCAACAAGCTGTTAACAGCAATTATGCGGTAGTTGAAAAGGCTCCGCCTGCTGAACCAGTTGAAAAGACCCGTAAAAGAATACGCGTAGTTAAAAATAGTGCAGAGCCACGTGTAGAGGTACCTTTAGATGATACCAATTTGTTTGACATGCCGGATGATGAGACTTCGGCCGATGAAGAGGAAGATGTACCTGTAACTACCAGTGAAGATGATTCCCCAATTACCCAGGAAGGTGAAAATATAAGCAAATCCGAAGAGCAAACAAGTGAAGTTCGCCCGCAGAAATTTGAGCGTAAGGTGAACAACCAAAGCAATCAGCAAAAAAGCCAGGAACCGGCAATAAATCTTGATTTTGATAACGTAATTGTAAATGAAGGCGTATTGGAAATTATGCCTGATGGATACGGTTTTTTACGTTCATCTGATTATAATTACTTAACCTCGCCTGATGATATATATGTATCACAGTCGCAAATAAAACTTTTTGGCCTTAAAACAGGCGATACCGTACGCGGAAGCATCCGGCCGCCAAAAGAAGGTGAAAAATATTTTCCGCTGGTTCGTGTGGAAGCCATTAATGGCCGTATCCCCGCCGAAGTACGTGACCGGGTTCCTTTCGATCACTTAACACCGCTTTTCCCATCAGAAAAACTGAGTCTGTTTACTGATGCGGGTAATTATTCAACCCGTATCATGGACCTGTTTTCTCCAATCGGTAAAGGACAACGCGGTTTGATTGTTGCCCAGCCAAAAACTGGTAAAACAATGTTGTTAAAAGATGTTGCCAATGCCATCGCCAAAAATCATCCGGAAGTTTACCTTATCATATTATTGATAGACGAACGCCCGGAAGAGGTAACCGATATGGCACGCAGCGTACGTGCTGAAGTGGTTTCGTCAACTTTTGATGAGCCGGCTGAACGTCACGTAAAAATTGCCAATATAGTTTTGGAAAAAGCTAAAAGAATGGTAGAGTGCGGACATGATGTGGTGATTTTACTTGACTCTATAACCCGTCTTGCACGTGCCTATAACACGGTTGCTCCTGCCTCCGGTAAAATATTATCAGGTGGTGTCGATGCAAACGCCCTTCACAAGCCAAAACGCTTTTTTGGTGCCGCCCGTAACATTGAAGATGGTGGTTCATTAACTATTATTGCTACCGCGTTAACAGTGACCGGATAAAAAATGGACGAAGTGATATTTGAAGAATTTAAAGGTACAGGTAATATGGAATGACAGCTTGACCGTAAGCTTTCCAACAAACGCATATTCCCGGCTATTGATATTACCGCTTCCAGCACCCGCCGTGACGACTTATTGCTTGACCGCGATACCTTACAAAGGATCTGGATCCTGCGTAATCACCTGGCTGATATGAATTCACAGGAATCAATGGAGTTTTTACAGGGCCAGATA
>JAQNCM010000458.1 GCA_029237615.1 Mucilaginibacter sp. | reverse complement strand
TGACTAACAACGGCATTAACGGGCTCAATATCGAAACAACCCGACGGAGAGGTCGCTTTGATATAATAAGTGCCGGTTGTGTTAATCGCATTGGGTGATAATAAGGCTAAAGAACCAGCCGGATCCTGCCAGTAGGAGTATACCAGGTTTGCATCGCTGTTTTTTGTAACACTGGCATTGGTAATATCAACGGTCGCAGGTACGCAAGCTGGTGCAGGGTCTGTTACACTAAAGGAAATATTCGGTATTTTATGGATGACTGTGCTGATGGTATAATTACATCCAAAACCTGTAAACGGAATTAAATCCAGTAGTATGGTCGTATTATCAGCTATGGTTGTCGGAAGGGTTAAACTTCTGCCCGTACCCAATAATGTTGACCGGTCTGCGGTATACCAGTTATATTGATTAAAACCTGCCGGCCCGAGCAGGGTAAATGTAGGTTTGGAAAAGCAAATGTAATTACCGGTAATTAAGGAGGAGCAGCTATTGTTGACGTCAACATAGGCATAACCAAAATGCCCGCCCACGGTACAGTCGGCAGTGGTAAATTCCAGGCGTAACTGGTGCCCCTGGTAGCCGTTAAGGTTAATGCTTACCGGTGTCCAGTTCTTATAGATAACCTGGTTGGACGCATAGGTTTTTGCCTTTAAAAAACCCGGCAAAGCCGCGGTGGCCACATAGTCAAAAGAGCCGCAGGTAACATAAGTATTTGTGGTAAGATCAAAAACCTTAGCGGTAAACCGGGGCTGCTGGCTTGGCGGATGCCCTGGGTCCTGCAACACTACGGCATATTGGTAGGTAATAACATAATCAGTTTGATTTAGCGGTACCGTAAACAGGTAACTTATTCGCTCTGCCTGGGAGTTAACGCCGTCGTTACCTAATTTTACAGAATAGGTACTTCCATCCGGAGCGGAAACAGGAAAACCTCCATAGGGGTCAACCCGGGTGCCTTTGGCTATAATTTCATGAACTCCGGCAGTTGGAGCAGTTGGATTAACAGTTATAATATTAGTAGTACCATTAGAAGATGTGGTGCCTTTGTAACATTGCCAGTTTTGAAAGCTACCTGCTTCAAAATCGATATTCAACGGGCATGTCCCTGTTTGGGCAAAAGCGGTGTTGCTCAACAGAAAACAGGCGATAAATAACACAAAAAAGAATATTATTCTTTTTTGTTTAGGCATGGTGTATAGTAGCATTCAATTGTGATAAGCGATGTTTTTTAAGCGCGGCTTTATTTGCCGCACTTATAAGCTAACTCAACATAGGATGGCTAAATATAAGAAAATTTCAATTAATGGTTAATTCATATTTTACTATAATTAACCATTTTAGAGGAATACCGCTGTTATTTTTTCGCTGTTCGCTTAGTGAATTTTTTTCCGCCTTTTTTGGGATCTTTGCTTTCCGCAGCCGCTAATGCTTTACATTCTTCAAAAGTTAGGGATTGAGGGTCCTTATCTTTTGGTATTTTAACATTTTGTTTGCCAAACTCAATATAAGGGCCCCAGCGTCCGTTTAATATTTTCACCGCAGGGTCTTCGTCAAAAGCTTTGATCAGTTTCTCTGCGTCTTTTTTACGTTTTTCAATAATCAAATCAACGGCCTGTTCTTCAGTAACATCATGTGGGTCAATTTCTTTAGGCAACGAATAAAAGGCGCTGTTATGCCTGATATAAGGGCCAAAACGGCCTATGGCCACCGTCATATCCTTATCCTCAAAAACCCCAACCTTTTTAGGCAGTTTAAAGAGTTCTAAAGCTTCTTCCAGCGTTATGGTTTCAATGCTTTGTCCGGCTCGCAGGCTGGCATATAGTGGTTTGTTTTCTTTGTCTTCTTCCGTATTGCTTTCACCAACCTGTACAAAAGGGCCGTAGCGTCCAATACGTACCGACACCTTTTTGCTGTTTTCGGGATGGGTGCCCAAATCACGTTCGCCGGTTGCCTTATTCGCCGTTTCGATGGTGCTTTCTACATTTTCATGAAAAGGCTTGTAAAAACTCCGGATCATATCCGTCCATTCTTTTAACCCTTGAGCAATTTCATCAAACTGCTTCTCAACCTTAGCGGTAAAGTTAAAATCCACAATACCGTTAAAATATTGTACCAGGAAGTCATTTACAACAGCGCCAATATCGGTTGGAAAAAGCTTATTGCGCTCAGCACCGGTATTCTCTGTTCTTTCGTCTTTTTTAACAAGGCTATCTTTTAAGGTAAGCACGCGGAACTTTCTTATTTTACCTTCACGTTCTTCCTTTACTACATAGCCACGGTTTTGAATGGTTGATATGGTAGGAGCATAGGTAGAAGGACGGCCAATACCCAGTTCTTCCAGCTTCTTTACCAAACTTGCTTCGGTATAGCGGGCCGGCGGTCGCGAAAAGCGTTCCGTGGCCGACATTTCTTCCAGCTGCAATAATTGTCCCTTGGTTAAAGGGGGCAACATGGCGTTCTCGCCGTCCCGCTGGTTTTCATCTTCCTCATCATCAGATTCC
>JAQNCM010000501.1 GCA_029237615.1 Mucilaginibacter sp. | reverse complement strand
CCGCTTCGATGCCGATATCGCAACCGCTGCGGCGGGTGTCAAGACGTCGGTCGTGTTCAGCCACGGCGCCGCGATTCGTGTGTGGATCGCCGGGCGAGTCCGGAACGTGCCGCCCATGTTCGCGGGCACGCACGAGCTCGACAACACCGGCGTCATCGAGCTGTCCGGCTCACCGGAGGACGGCTGGACCCTCGTCTCATGGGCCGGCCTTCCCATCGGCGGTGGCCAGCTGGTCGACGAGTCTGCGGAGGACCCCACAGGTGAATCACTCGACGTAGGCTGATTCAGTGAGCAGAGAATTCACGCACGAACCCGACGCGCGGCGCTACGCCCTCCGAATCGACGGCGAACTCGTCGCGGTCGTCGACTACGCCGTGCTCGGCACCTCGATCTCGTTCACCCACACCTACACGGCGCCGCATCTTCGCGGTCACGGCTACGCAGCCGAGATCGTCGAATTCGCCGTGAACGACGTCGAGGCGTCCGGCGGCCTGCGGGTCGTGCCGATGTGCTGGTACGTGGGTGAATGGTTCGAGAAACACCCCGAGCGCGCGGCACTACTGAGTCGCTGAGCGCGCACAGGCCGTCAGGCGGTCGCGAATCGCTTGGCCGAACGCACTTTCGCCTTCTCTGCCTCGACCTCGCGGTTTTTGGGGGGTCCGTTGCTTATGAGATCTTCGAGCAGATGTCGCGAGATGTGCGCAATCTCTTCAACGGCGCGCTCGAATGCCTCGGCATTGACCTTCGACGGCTTGGTGGATCCGCTGATCTTGCGCACGAACTGCAGTGCGGCGGCGTGCACCTCGTCGTCGGTGGCGGCGGGTTCGAAATTATGGAGCGTATGGATATTCCGGCACATGGTTCAAGGCTATCGAGCTGATGTCGCCGCGTCACCGGAGGATTGTCGCGGGAAGCATCGGCCATTCCCTCTCTCCGGGATCAGGATTCGAGGCGTGACGGTTCGGTCGCGCTGTTAGGGTGGCGGCGTGAGCGTACGAGTCGAGAAAGTCGATCTGCCGGGTCTTGGCACCCGGCACGACGTGATTACCAAGGCGGGGCGACGAATCGGGGTCGTTTCCTATCGTTCGGGTGAGCGCGAGCTCGCGCTTTTCGGAGTCGACGATCCGGATGCGAGCATCGACTCGATCGCGCTGACGGACGATGAGGCGGCAGCCCTGGCGGATGTACTCGGCGCCTCCCTCATGTTGGGTCAGCTCGCTGGAATCCGGGATCAGGCCGCCGGCCTGTTCACGGAGCAACTTCTGATCTCGGCCGGATCCCCGTACGCTGGCGAGGTGCTCGGTGCCACCAAGGCACGAACTCGGACCAGCACCTCGATCGTCGCGATCGTTCGCGGACCGGACGTGATCCCCTCGCCAACGCCCGACACTCCGCTCAAGGCCGGCGACACGATCATTGCGGTGGGAACCCGGCCAGGGTTGGACGCACTCGCCAGAGTGCTCACCGACGGCTAACGGCAAGATCCGACGATGCGCGACGCGGCCCTCCTCCTGACCGAAGTAGGCGCCGTTCTGTTGGGCTTGAGCCTCCTCGCTCGCCTCGCCGACAAGATCGGCATCTCGGCGATACCCCTCTATCTGGTCGCCGGCCTGGCCTTTGGCGCCGGCGGCATTGTTCCGCTGGATGCAGGGAAGCAGTTCTTCACGTTCGGCAGCGAGCTTGGCGTCATCCTGCTGCTTGCCATGCTCGGCCTCGAGTACTCTCCGACGGAGCTGGTCGTGAGCCTCAAGCGCTCGCGGCTGGCCGGAGTCATGGACGCTCTGCTCAATGCTCTCCCGGGCGCCGTGTTCGCGGTCCTTCTCGGCTGGGGCCCCATCGCGGCGGTCGCCCTCGCGGGTATCACCTGGGTGTCGTCGTCCGGTGTCATCGCGAAAGTTCTGCGCGATCTTCGTCGCGTCGGCAACCGGGAGACGCCAACCATCCTGTCGATTCTCGTCATCGAGGACCTGGCGATGGCCTTCTACCTTCCGGTTCTTTCGGCGCTGGTGATCGGTGCGGGTTTCCTCGCCGCATCGGCGGCGCTGGTCCTCGCGGTGCTGGTGGCCGTGGTAATTCTGTTCGTGGCGTTGCGCTTCGGAAAAGTGATTTCGCGTCTCTTCGCCGCAAACCATCCCGAATCGCTGCTGCTCGGGGTGCTCGGACTCACGATGCTCGTCGCCGGCGTCGCCGAGAAAGTGAACGTGTCGGCGGCCGTCGGCGCATTCCTCGTGGGAATCGCACTCTCCGGTCGGGTCGCCCACAACGCTCAGCAGCTGCTCTCGCCGCTTCGCGACCTGTTCGCCGCGATTTTCTTCGTGTTCTTCGGGCTCTCGACGCACCCGTCGAGTATCGTGCCCGTCCTGCTGCCCGCAGCCCTGCTCGCTGTCGTCACCATCGCGACGAAGACGTTCACGGGCTATCGCGCGGCGGCCGACGCGGGCATCGGAATCCCGGGACGATGGCGCGCCGGCTTCACGCTGACGCCGCGGGGCGAGTTCTCCATCGTGATAGCCGGGCTCGCCTCCGGCGCGGGCATCGAACCTCAGCTCGCACCGCTCGCGACGGCCTATGTGCTGCTGA
>JAQNCM010000302.1 GCA_029237615.1 Mucilaginibacter sp. | reverse complement strand
TAGCAAATAAAGTGATCAAAGGCGGCAAGGGGCATTGGGGAGATATAGCAATGACGCCGCATGCAACATTGTCTGTAAATGATGCAAAAGAAATGGTTAAATATGTATTGTCACTAAAAAAATAAACCAACCAACCTTAAACCAATTTAAACCATAAATCATGACCACAGCAATCAGAGTCAAATTGTCCACAATGATGTTCCTTGAATTTTTTATCTGGGGAGCATGGTTTGTGACAATGGGAACGTATTTAACAAAAACCTTAAGTGCTACAGGCACGCAAAATGGAACAGCGTATGCCACACAAGCGCTTGGTGCTATCATCGCGCCTTTTATTGTGGGCTTAATAGCTGATAGATACTTTTCGGCCCAGCGCATTTTAGGGGTATTACATTTGATTGGTGCGGCATTGTTATGGTACCAAACCACCGTTATCAGTTTTGACGCATTTTATCCGGGGATACTTGCCTATATGGTCATTTATATGCCGACACTTGCCCTGGTTAATTCGGTATCATTTAAACAAATGACAAACCCGAGTAAGGAATTTCCATGGATCAGGGTATTTGGGACGCTTGGCTGGATAATAGCAGGAATAGTGATAGGTGTTTTGGGCTGGGAGCAAACCGGAACACTGGTGTTAACATTCAAAATGGCAGCAATTGCTTCGTTAGTATTAGGCCTTTTAAGCTTTTCATTACCTAATACCCCACCTATTAAAAAAGGCCAAAAAACTTCATTGGGAGATATTATAGGGTTGGATTCAATTGGTCTTTTAAAAAACAAATCATACCTGGTGTTTTTCCTCGCTTCGGTTGCTATCTGTATTCCGCTTGCCTTTTATTATAATTTCACCAATCCATTTTTAAACGAGGTGGGTATGAAACGGGCAGCAGGAATTCAAACATTAGGACAGGTTTCAGAATTTGTATTTATGATAGCCATGCCTTTCTTTTTTGTTAGGCTTGGTGTTAAAAAAATGCTGGCTATGGGCATGTTAGCCTGGGCGCTGCGGTATGTTTTCTTTGCATACGGCGATACGGGAAATAATTACTGGATGCTTATAGCCGGTATTGTGATACACGGTGTTTGTTACGACTTCTTTTTTGTTACCGGGCAAATATATACCGATACCCTTGCAGGCGACCGCTTTAAAAGCGCTGCGCAGGGATTCATCACCCTGGCAACTTACGGGGTAGGTATGCTGATCGGTTTTACTATTTCGGGACCAATAGTAGATCACTGGCAAACTTCGCCAATAACGCATAACTGGCAAACCATTTGGTTAATTCCTGGCGGAATTGCTGCTTTGGTATTGGTGTTATTTCTTTTGTTCTTCCGGGATAAAAATCAGATCGAAACAAAACCGGGATTGGATATTGAAGAACCTGCGCCACAAGTGCAAATATAATAACCTATTATGCCAATTAAACAAAACCGAAGATCAGCAATCAGGAATATCGTTGCCGGCACTGCGGCGATCACGGCAACCGGTATGTTAACCTCTTTTAAGAAAGAAGATAAAGAGCAAATGATATCTGACAAACTCAAAGGAAATATCAATCATTCGGTTTCTCCGTGGTGTTACCACGAATTGACGCTTGATCAGCTTTGTGAAGTGTCAAAACAAATCGGCATAACCGGTATTGATCTTTGCGGACCAAAAGACTGGCCCACGCTTCAAAAGCATGGCATGAATTCGCCTATGTGCAATGGTGCTGAAATTAATTTGACTGACGGTTTTGGTGATACGGAGTTTCACGATAGGCTGGTAAAAAACTATTCAGAAATGATTCCGATGGTAGCTAAAAACGGGTATACCAACCTGATATGCTTTAGCGGCAGCCGCAGGGGAAAGGATGATGAAACCGGCTGGAAAAATTGTGTAGAAGGATTAAAAAGACTGATTCCTTTGGCTGAGAAGCACAAAGTGGTTTTATGTATGGAATTGCTGAACAGCAAGATAGATCATAAGGATTACCAGTGCAGCCATGTGGAATGGGGTGCGGAGCTTGCAAAACGCCTCGGTTCAGAAAATTTTAAACTGCTGTTTGACATTTACCATATGCAGATAATGGAAGGCGACATTATCAGGAACATAAACGATTATCACCAGTATATTGCTCATTATCATACCGGCGGTATTCCCGGCAGGCATGAGATTGATGATACACAGGAGCTATATTACCCTGCGGTTATGCGGGCAATAGCGGCCACGGGGTTTAAAGGGTACGTAGGGCAGGAATTTGTTCCAAAAAACGCCGATAAGATCGCTTCATTAAAGGCTGCGATACGTATTTGCGATGTCTGAGCTAGTATCAACTAGTGAGTATCAGGTATCAGGATAGCTAATGTATAGTTAACAATGAATCAATTCTAATTAATAAATGTTAGGCATCATCTGCCAGCTAATACCAGCTACTAACTAAAAAACATAACCAATGACAACGAGAAGAAAATTTTTAACGCAAGCCGGATTAATATCCGCAGGTATGATGATGGCACCAAAGGTGTTTTCAGCGAGACCTGAGCATATTGTTGGTTTACAATTATATAGCTTACGCGATCAGATCCCGAAAGACGTAAAAGGCACTATAGAGAAGGTTGCCGCTGCGGGATATAAGGAAGTTGAAACATTCGGCTATTCAAAGCAACATGGCTTTTGGGGGTTGGATGCCAAAGCTTTTAGCGACCTGTTAAAAGCCAATGGCCTTACCACGCCAAGCGGGCATTTTGGGATGGATGATCTTTTTGTTCATGATAAAACGGATGACCTGCAAGCTTATATAGAAGCAGCCAATGCTACCGGGATGGAATATGTTGTTGTTCCCTCTGTTAACGGTGAAGTTTTAAAAACCGTTGATCAGTTTAAACAGGTTGCCGAAAAAATGAATAAGGCAGCTGAGCTGTGCAAAAAATCCGGGTTAAAACTGGGTTATCATAACCACAATTTTGAATGGAAACCGGTGGGCGGCACAACTTTTTATGATGTACTGATGAGAGAGACCGATCCTGCACTGGTTCGGATGGAGATGGACATTTATTGGGTGGTACGGGCAGGACAAGATCCGGTTAAAATATTTAAACAGCATCCCGGCCGTTTTGCCTTATGCCATTTGAAGGATATGGATAAGAAAAATCATAACCTTAACACCGAAATCGGCAAGGGCATGATTGATTTTAAGGAGATATTGAAGTATGCAAGAGGGGCAGGGCTGAAACACTTTATTGTTGAGCAGGAAAATTACATCCATATAGATCCTTACATAAGCATTACTGAAAGTGCCGCTTATGCTAAAAATGTTTTGAAAGTTTGACAGGTCATTGTGTCATTAGTCATCGCGTCATTAGTTATTTAAGACCAAATCAAT
>JAQNCM010000297.1 GCA_029237615.1 Mucilaginibacter sp. | reverse complement strand
TGCCCGGCTTATTGCAGCCGGTTACCAACGCCCTGTTACAGGCCCGGGAAGAAATAAATGATTTGATGCAAGTGTTTCCGGAAGAGTTATTGTGGGAAAAGCTTGCCGGCCTCGCATCTCCAGGCTTTCATTTACAGCATTTAACTGGTGTTATTAACAGGATATTTACTTATGCAAGAGGAGAACAACTTACTCAGCAGCAATTAGATGTTTTGAACGCAGAAGGAAAGCCTGCAGGAAAGGAAAATGATCTGGCTTATTTATTGAGTGCTTTTAGTAAACAAGTAGATGATGCACTTGCTCAATTGCATGAAACAGATGTTTCTTTACTGGAGGAAAAAAGAGGAGTGGGGCGGGCAATGTTGCCTTCTACCGTTATTGGATTATATGTGCATGCTGCAGAACATACTATGCGGCATACAGGGCAACTTTTAGTTACTGTTAAAATATTAAGCAAAAAATAATCAGGAAAGCCTATCTGTTACATCTTTTAGCCGTGATGTTTTATAGGTGGATTGGACGCTTGAATGTATATTTTCAGGATCAAATAAAAATGTATCGATACCCAATTCATTTGCGGACTTTATTTCGGATTCTGGATCATCTCCAATTACTAAAACATCCCCGGCATAGTAACCGTGCCGCTCCATGATGTCAGCGAAAACATCCTTTTTGGTTTGTTTTGATATTTCAGGATCAACAATATGAATTTCCTGAAAATCATTTTCAATACCGAGCATTTTTACTTTGCTCCGCTGTAATTTTGAAAATCCTGTTGTTACCAGAAATTTTGGAAGCGGGATAGATTTAATATAATGATATTCATCAAATGGCTGCATTGGAAAATCGTACGTTAGTTCCTTTAATAGGCCGATACCTTTATTTTTCAGTTCGTTACTAAAATTGTATTTATCCGCAACCAGGTGATAGGGGCGCCGCGTTAGTTCATCCTTTGCATGTATAAGCGCCTCATAATTTATATCTTCAGCATATTCATCCAGCAATGAAAATAAGCGTTCAAAAAGATGTCCTGCAATTGAGCTGACAGGATAGATGGTGTTATCCAGGTCTAATATTAAAGCACGTTTCATATATAATATCAAATATGGTTATTATATATAATAAACAAATACGTTATAGTAAAAGAAGCTCAAAATGGAATTGTATGACTTAAGACTTCGAACTTAAAACTTCCCCTCCCTTAGGGCCATAAAAAATAACCCAGGTTGCGAAATCATTGCCAAAGTTTTCAAAACGATGCTCAATCCCGGCAGGGACAAAAAATATATCGCCGGCCTGGAAAGGACTACGGGCTCCGGCGTTTAAAAACTCACCTGTGCCGCAAATAACAACGTATAGCTCGTCCTGTAAATGTGGGGTTTGCTCATCTTTATCCACAGGCCGGTAAATTTCTACCAACATGCTGCCATGTTCCAGCACTTTAAAAAATAAAGCACCTGCGTTGCCGGATAATTTTTTTAATGCATCGTTTACTGAAGATTTCATAATCAAAAGTAAACATTGCCTTTGTTAGCGGTATATTAACGCCGCCACTATTCCCGCATTTATTTGTTGTTTGAATCTTTCAAACATTAACCAGATTGTTTCCGCGAATTGTCACAGGTTGCAATGTCCGTGACAATTGCGGCCTTGTTATTGAACCTAACTTAGTAAATCGTGGTTTTAAATGAAATTTGTATAAATAAACTACAGCTAACACAATCATATCTTTCTCCTTTTTAATAATTAACTCATCCTTTTTTGTATAGATCACTACTTTTTTAATTGTTGCTTTTAATTAATTTGCTTTTAGTAACAGTTCGCATAATATCAAAAATAGCTGCTGCTGTTGCCATTATTTCCTTGCCATAGGATCTCTTGGCAATAAACTTATCGCACATTTTTTCATCCCATGGCTTAATAAAATAATCCAGGTAATAAGAATCCTGAGGGTTAACCAATATTTCTATTTCGTCCTGCCATTCGTAATTTATAGTTAGAATGCTGGCATGCGTACGTTCCAAAATTTTAAATCCGATAGATGTTTTAGGCAGATAATAAAGAAATACCTCGCCAAAATCCATCCATGGTTTAAAGTTTATTACCTCCTTGTCATATAAAACCAATTTATTGTCTATATCCTGTATTAACCACCGGTGAGATTGTTTAGGTGCAATATACTCCCCCAATAAGGAGGGAGTTTCCATGTATCCCATTTTTGCTACACGCGCCTGCTCCTTTACAAACTGGATCGGATCGTCAACATGCTCTAATACATGCCGGCAAATCACATAATCAAATTCCTTATCTTTAAAGGGGAGGTGTTCGCCATCGGCCTGCAAAAACTGTTGGTTTTTTAACACTTTCAAGTCGCCAGAACGATGTGTATTATCCTCTACATACTTGTCAACCACAATATGAGCTCTTTTATCGGGGTGGTTTCCTCCGCCCACTTCCAAAACATTATATTTTTTTTTAATCAGCAGGTCGTCAAGTGTTTTAGGGGTTCGGATCTTCATATTATCTTTAGCAGTTCTAATTTGTTTAGGTGTTTAATATTAGAATGCCGTATTGCATGTAAAAATTATCCACATCGGTGTATTTATACGGTTAGCTAAATAAATAAGATACGACAATTACTTTAATATTATTTAAATTTCTTAACCCTGATCTTTATTTACCCCCAGAAATCGCCGGAATCAAATTTATTTTGGTATAAATTTTTTTTTATCAATAATGGGTTACAATTTCGCATAAATTGTATTAACTAGTGAGTATAGACATAAATGGCGGAGTACCAACGGATAGCGAAGTAATCCTGGGTATCCTTAATAATTCAGAAAGTGTGCTAAAGCGTTTGTATATTGCTTACTTTCCAATGGTATTACAGCTAATTATTAATAACAACGGGAATGTTGATGAGGCCAAGGATATTTATCAGGAAGCCATAATTGTTCTTTATAATAAAGTTAAAACAGGTGATTTTGAGCTAAGCAGTAAACTGAAAACCTATATTTATTCTGTTTGCCGCAGGCTTTGGCTTAAAAGGCTCACACAAATGAACCGCTATGGAGGAGACATCAAAGACTTTGAAGAGTATTTAACGGTCGATGATGAAACTGAAAAGAACAACGAGCGGGATATACAGTTTAATAAAATGGGTAATGCCCTTAAATTATTAGGAGAGCCTTGTAAAACCATTATTGAAGATTTTTACATAAACAACAGATCGATGCAGGAGATCTGTGAGGATTTTGGCTATACCAATTCGGATAATGCCAAAACTCAAAAATATAAATGCCTGCAAAGGCTGAAGAAATTGTTTTTTCAGCAAAAATAAGAAGGAGCAGCGATGAGCGATAATCAACTAACGGAAACAATTGACAGGTATCTTAATGGTGAGATGACCAAAGAAGAGCGTGCAAAATTCGAAATACTTCGGAATGAAAACGCCGATATTAATGCAAAGGTAACCGAGCATAAACACTTCACTAACCTGATAAAGCAATATGGTGAGCGTTTGGAGCTTGAAAAGCGCCTGAATGCGATACATGATGAGATTGATGTTCATGCTTTAGAACAGGAACTGTTGATCAGCCCCTCATGGATTGTAATGCTGTGGCGTAATCATCATTCAAAAATTTCTGTTGCTGCTTCTATTGCCATATTTGCTGTTTTATTCACTTTGTTTGCAACAGGATATTTGAGCAACCGTGAAACGAATTATATTGAATTGAAAGGTAAAATAAAAAACCTGGAAAATTCTGCTCATCAGCTTAGTACAAAAATCAGCCATCTTGAACCCGGTAAAAAAAACAATATCAACCCGGGTAATTTCAGGGGAACTGGTTTTGCAATTTCTTCAAACGGTTATATAGTTACCGATTATCATGTTGTGAAAGATGCTGATTCGGTATACGTTCAAACTGCTGACGGAAAATCATTCCGTACCAAAGTGATTTATTCTGAAGTGCAGGCTGACGTTGCTATTTTGGAAATAAACGATCCTTCTTTTAAGGGGCTTGGACCAATACCTTATACTTTTAAGAAAGCAGAGACTGATATAGGTGAAAATATATTCACAATCGGGTATCCGGGTGATGTTTTGGTATTAGGTCCGGGTTATTTAACCGCGAGTACAGGTTTTCAGAATGATACCGCTTCTTACCAGGTTTCTATACCGGTTAATCCTGGTCATAGTGGTGGTCCGGTACTTGACAGTAAGGGGAATATAATAGGCATCATAAGCGGTAGGGAAACTCATACAGAAGGCGCTGCATTTGCACTTAAATCGAGCAATTTATTGAAGGCAATCCAGGATATACCTGCCGATTCTTTAACGAATCCTTTAAATATCAACTCTAAAAATGTATTGGCCGGGTTAAACCGTGTACAGCAGATCAAAAAACTACAGAACTACGTTTTTATGGTAAGGGTATATAAGCAATAAAGCACTCTCAAAAAAATCACAACTATATATAAAAATGTCCTGGTTTACTGGGGCATTTTTTTTATTACCTGTCAACCTCGCCCAATACAAAATCAATTGATCCAACTATGGCTATCAGGTCGGCTATCATTACTCCCCTGGCAATTTCGGGCAAAACCGATAAATTATTGAAACTGGGGGCTCGTGCTTTTACGCGGGTAGGTATTTCTGATTTTCCATCTGCCATCAAATAAAAGCCCAATTCGCCTTTTGCACCTTCACACCTGATATAATAATCCTGTGCCTTAGGTATGGTTTTGCGGGGTAATTTTGCACGCGGGTCAAAATCAGGCGTGCGTTTTAATTCTTTTTGAAGACGGTCAAGACATTGTTCAATCATTTTTAAAGATTGCTCAATCTCATCAACACGAACCTTATAGCGATCCCAGCAATCACCTGTGGTACCCATTTCGCCCTTGCCTATCGGCACATCAAACTCCAATTCGGGATAAACAGAATAATTATCTATCCGCCGTAAATCCCATTTAAGTCCTGATCCGCGCAGCATAGGTCCCGAGCAGCCGTAATTTATGGCAACATCTAATGGCAAAACGCCGATATTGGCTGTACGGTTAATAAATATCTCGTTATCGGTTAACAGCTGGTTCAGCTCAACCATTTTTGGTTTAAAATAGTCTACAAACTCCCGGCAGCGCTCTTCAAAACCAACAGGCAAATCATAGAACAAACCGCCCACCCATATATAGTTATACAGCATGCGCGATCCTGAAGCCCATTCCAGCATGCCCATAATATGTTCCCTGTCCCTAAAGCACCATAAAAATGGCGTAAAGGCGCCAATATCTATGCCATAAGTACCAATGGCTATCAGGTGCGATCCGATGCGGTTGAGCTCACAAACCAACACCCTTATATACTCGATGCGTTTTGGAATGTCTTTGTCAATACCTAACATCCGTTCAACACCCATTACAAAGGCGTGGCTGTTGTTCATGGAGGCCAGGTAGTCCAATCGATCGGTAAATGGAATAGTTTGCTGGTAGGTTAAGGATTCAGCATGTTTTTCAAAACAACGGTGCAGGTAGCCGATATGAGGGATCACCTCTTTAACAATTTCTCCGTCTGTTATCAGCTCCAGCCTTAAAACTCCATGTGTAGAAGGATGTTGGGGGCCCATGTTTAACACCATATCCTCGGTGGAAGCATCGGCTATTTTTTTATAATAGTTATTGAGGGCTTCGTTATATTTTGGATTTGTAATAGTCAATTTGATGTATTTCGATTTGGTTTCAAATTTATTCAATTCAAATGTAAATCGCTATAAATAAAAAAGCTTGCCATAACTAACTGCAGGCTCTTTCTACTAAACTGGAATTTTATATCAAATTAAAACGCTTTATGGCCAAAGCTTTCACTTAGCTTACTGCTTTGGGTGGCCAGCCAGGCATAGCTGTACATTGCCACTGCTTTTGCTTTACTTTGACGGCTTTTAAACGTCCATACATCCTTCATAAATTCTTTATGATTCTTGCTGTTCAACGTATCAAAAGCTACCGAAATGGTTGGGGTAAGGGAATAAGCTGTGTGCCAGGTTCCAAAGGGAATAAACAGTGTTTCACCGGGGCCAACTACGAAGTTAATTGGGGTGGCATCTTTAAATTTAGGGAATTTTTCGTAATCGGGCTCAAAAACATTGAGTTCAGAGCGCCATGGATCATCAGCGCGCGGGTAAAGCATTTCTTCCTGCCCCCGCGGGAAAACGGTGAACCGTTTTTCTCCGTAAAGCTGGGTTATCCAGGCATTAAGATGATAATAATCAATGTGCATGTAAGGGAACTTACCACCGGGGCCACCAATAAAAAGTTCGGTTGCGCCGCCCCATTTGCCAATGCTGAACATTTTGTTTTTAAGCCAGTTCGGTGATGCATAATGTAGATCAAGCGGATGAATTAAAGGCATTAGTTCAGGTATAACCTCCGGTATATTAAAGATGAAGGGATATGGCGCGGGATCTTCTTCTGTGCTCGCTTCCACCAGGTTCATAATTTCCTTCATTTTATATACCTTCCCCCTGCAATCTGTTTCACGGTCGGGGTAGTTGTTCCTGAACCAATCCGGACTAAAAAGGCCGTTTGCTTTCCAAACTTTTGACGCATTTGTAAAAACCAATGGAATACCGGGTTTATAATGTTCTTCAATAAACTCTTCGTAGGAAATGTTCTCTCTCCTTATAATATCCATGATTCTAAATAAACGGGTTTAATTAACCACTCAAATAATTGATTGTCAAATCAAAAAGTCAGGAATTAATACGGAAATTTTACCTGAAAGGTTGGGGCTGGAGGTTAGTGATTGGAGACTAGAGATTGGTGATTGGAGGTTAGATAGCTGCAATTATTTGTAATGCCGCTGTTCATGAATAGCAAACGGACTCAATTGTTGTAATTAATCAATTTTTATCCCTTTGTAATATTCTGCGGTTTTGTAGTCT
>JAQNCM010000295.1 GCA_029237615.1 Mucilaginibacter sp. | reverse complement strand
TCAAGTGTAGTTGAATTAAATGATGGCAGTTCATCAACCATAATATTATCGGGATAGACCTCTTTAAGAGGTGATTCATCAGCCACCGTCTGGCCTATCTGCCAAAACTCTTTCAGATCCGGTGCTTTAAAGCCTTTGGCTGTTTCTTTTCCCTTCCCGGTATATCCGCGCTGACCGGCAAGGCCCGGTATTTCATATTTTGATTTTACTTCATCAGGCAATGCAAAAAGCGCCTTTACATCATCATACAACTTATCAATCAAACGCTTATCCAGTCCATGGTTGGTAATGGTAACAAAACCGGTATCATTAAATGCTTTTCCAATAGCATCTGAAAATTGCTTACGCCCCTCTTTATTTCCGTTTATATAAAAATTTAAGTCAAGCCGCGGAATATCTACATTACTCATAGTTGTCAGAATTTTTGTAAAACTATTTATTTAAAAAATAGTAAAGTAACAATTCTGTAAAAAATTTGAGTCGGCAAGCCTGTCATATCTTTCATCAATCGTATTAAACCACGGGCCATTAAAACAATCTATTAGCTTATACCGTTAGTAAGTTTACTTTATTTATATGCAGATGCATCAATTATTACTTTTAAAGCCATGTACCATGACAACATTGAAAAAAATATTTGGAGTATGCACATTAGCAATGTTTTTATTGCTGGCATATCCCAATAACAGCAACGCCCAGGGTGGTAATTATATATCTGATCAGGAATTTTATGACGACCTTCAGCCATATGGCACATGGATAGATGATCCTCAATATGGAAATGTATGGGTTCCGAATGTTGACGAAAATTTCAGGCCTTATGCCACACGGGGGCATTGGGTTTTAACTGATTACGGTAACACCTGGGTTTCAGATTATCCATGGGGTTGGGCTACTTTTCATTACGGCCGCTGGCGGTATGACGATTATTACGGCTGGGAATGGCTACCAGGCCACGAATGGGCTCCGGCATGGGTTAGCTGGCGGCAAGGAGGCGGATATTACGGCTGGGCTCCATTACTTCCCGGCATAAGTATCTCCCTTTCAATTGGCAGAAGCTACACCGTACCTGACAATTACTGGGTTTGCGCGCCGCAGGCTTACATTAATCAGCCAAATATTTATAATTATTATGCACCGCCTTCACGTTCGGTAACAATTATACGCAATACAACCGTTATTAATAACACTTATGTTAATAACAATGTCACTTACATTACCGGTCCCCGTCCGCAGGAAATAAGGCAGGTAACACATCAAGGCGTAAGAGTTTATAATATAAATAACGCCAGCAGACCTGGTAATGTAACGGTAAATAACAATACGGTAAATATTTACAGGCCTGCGGTTAATAAAGCGCCCGATGCGCGCCCTGCCCGTGTGGTAGATGCCAACGCTTATAGACAACAGCACCCCAACCAGGCCATTGCAAACCGCGGAAATGGCGGTGCACCAGCATTTAACCATGCAAATGCGGCAAGATTAGCAATGGTAGCAAAGGCTCCAACTCCCGATAATAATGTAGTACATGTTAATACGGTTAACAACAGGCCAAATAACCAGCCGGGCCAGCCTGCGGTAACGCGTCAAGGTATGCCTAACAATCCAAACGGACGACAACAGCCACAACCTGGATTTGGTCAGCGACAACAGCCAACTCAACAAACACAGCAGCAACAAGTTTCTCAGCAGGCTCAACAACCGCAACGCCAGCAGCAGCAAGTTGCCCGGCAGGCGCAACAGCAGCAACCAGCTGCTCAGCAGGCGCAACAACAACAGGCAATGCAACAGCAACGTCAGCAGCAGCAAGCCGCTCAGCAGGCGCAACAACAGCGTCAACAGCAACAGGCTATGCAACAGCAACGTCAGCAGCAACAGGCTGCCCAGCAGGCGCAGCAACAGCAGCGCCAGCAACAACAACAGGCTATGCAACAGCAGCGTCAGCAGCAACAGGCTGCTCAGCAGGCACAACAACAGCAGCGCCAACAGCAACAGGCTGCCCAGCAGGCGCAGCAACAGCAGCGCCAGCAACAACAACAGGCTATGCAACAGCAACGTCAGCAGCAACAGGCTGCCCAGCAACAGCAAAGACAACAACAGCAGCAACAAAGACAACAACAGCAGCAGCAGCAAAGTCCAAGGCCGCCTGTCAATCCCCAATGACAGAATTAAAAAGGAGTTAATAATTTTATAATAAATAGTATCTATACAATTTATAGATGCTATTTTTATGCTTTATTAACTGCTATGGGCAAATTATTTACATTACGCTTTTATAAGTATTTCATTCAACTTTTGTTGATTGGTGCTTTAATTTTTGAAGGCAAAAAAATAGATAATGCTTCCGTTACCACTGCTAATCCCTCGCATATAATTTTTATAGAAAACCAATGGGACGAAGCCCTTAAACAGGCAAGGCTTCAAAATAAATATATTTTTGTTGATGCCTATGCAAGCTGGTGCGGCCCATGTAAAATGCTTAAAGCCATTACCTTTAACAACGAAAAAGTTGCAGCCTTTTACAACAGTAACTTTATCAACGTATCTATTGATATGGAAAAAGGCCAGGGGCCTGCACTGGCAGCACAATGGCAATTGCAGGCCTATCCAACGCTTATTATATTCAATCCAAAAGGGCAAGCTGTTTTAGGTACGGTTGGGTTTATTAAAGCTGATGACCTGATTAGATTTGGCAAACAGGCGTTGAGCAAATAAAAGAGAAACGCTAAAAGATCTATTATTACTCAAATACTTACGAAGTTTTTTCAAACTCGTAGGTCTGAAATCCAATACATTATTTAAAGAAGGGGGCAACGACTGTTAACACCGTTGCCATGTCCAATGGCTCGTCAAATGCTTCACAAGCAATATTAAAACCCGTAGTGGAACCACTGGCAGATGGCAGGGTTGTACAATCAATTCCCGCTTGTATAACATTATTTTCTGCCGGATAACCACTCGCCCCTGCTCCGTAATTTGCATTTACTGCTGCAACGCCGGTATCGTTATATACGCTTGAAGTTCCGGTTATCCATGGTGTAATTGCTACGCTATGACGGGCACGTACAGACCGCACCACCGATGCATGACGCGCTTCAACCGCATGTATGGATAAAGCCGCTGTTAATACCACCTGGTTACCTAACAAATTGGTTAACTGCCCTTTATATGCACGCATACCGGTATCTTCAAAAGTATTTGCTACCGCCAAAAAGGTGTTGTAATTTGTTAATACATTTGAGAATGCCCCTTTGGCCGTTAAATCAATTGCAGGCATCGGGATCGCGGCACTTCCCAATACGGATTTCAAAAATGCTATGTGCGCCATTTCATCAGCAGAAATGGTTGCGAAAGAGGCAGCGTCAGTTGCAGGTATTAAACCGGAAGCCGCCAAGCCCTGCGTATAAAAATAGGATTCAAGGTATTCCAATTGTAGTGCAAAATTTAATACCGTATTTACAGCTACCGTAGGCGTTGCTCCATATGCTTTTTTAAACAGCGTAGAAAACGCAAACGGCAACGCAGCAACGGCAACTTTTGAGCCAAAGCTTGTTATATTTTTGATCGCATCACGACGCTGGTTTATCCGGTCATGGATTTCGGGATCAACTTTTTCTATCTCTTCAATTATAGTAAATAAGTTCATGTTGATACGGTATTAATTATAATAATTAAAACTGGGGGCTGTTACCCTGCTTTTAAGGTAGGTATTTGCAATAGCCAATACCTGTGCTACGGTCATGGTGTTATTTAAACCATTTGACGCCACTATATCGCTGCCTGCGAAACTGCCGGGAGTGATCAGGTCCCTGATCAACGCGGAATGCCTCGCCTCAACCGATACAATTTTGCCGGCTATGGTAAGGTATGCCGGGTTTTGAATGAGGTACGCTACACCATTATAAGCCATTACGCCAGTATCTTCGAATGTTTTTGCCAGGGCTAACACAGTGGTGCGGCTGTTAAAATTGACCGCGCTAAAATCAACTGTTAACCCGATTATTGCATTGGTACCAAGCATCTTCTTAAAAAATTCGCGGTGACAAACTTCATGATCGCGGATAGCAGTCATATAGGATAATTCAAGACTGCTCATCCCTGAATAAGGCGATGCTACCACCTGGTTATAAAAGGCAGCTTCCAGTTGCTCAAGTACATAAGCATAATTAAGTATGCCTAAATCCCCCGAACCGATATCAATCCCGGTGGAAATGACGACCTTGTGATCTTTATGACAGGCGGCGGTAGCCAAAAGGCCGGCAGAAGCTACCGCCACCCCTGCAGTTCGTAAAAACGACCTCCTCGCTATATCCGTTCCGTCAACCTCTTTTGTTGTTTCTGTTTTCATAAGTTATTTAAATATTTATATTTACGTACGGTAATAAGTAGCCGGATTTATCATACTTTTCTTAAAAGTTAACTCTGTTATAAGAATTATATTACCTGATAAATAACATTCCAAATAACGTTCTTTTCTGTGACAGATAACACAACCTGGGGGAATGTTACTGATATTTTAATGCATTAACATTATTATCGTCAATAATTACGTTTAAATAATTAACTGAAACCAACCATCAATATTGTTGTTAAGGTTGTATGGATTACAATGTATATTTGTTAGCGACCGATCCGAACAACCCTTGCAGGGATGTTATTCACTCAAGAGATACCAACTTAAAGATACGTGTTTATTGCCTCGATAAAGAGCAATTTAGTCCTGATAGTAATGAAATTCAATTGTATGGTTATGCGAACGAAAAATTATTTGCCTTTGAAACAATCGATATTGTAGCCGAAGATGCACTGGATGTAGTGGGTGCTATCCAATGGTATGCCGAATACATCGATTATCCCGAGATGGAAATACTGCCTGATGATCCGCGGCCGGGTCAGCATATTGCTATGTAATGTACTGTGTGTTGCGGGGTGTTCCAATTTGTGAGAAGGAACGGGTGGAACGTTTGGAACGGGTGGAACACTTTAATTGAATAATATATAGTGCTGTATATCAACTGCATGTAATATTTTGCTTCTTTTTAAATATTCCGATAAAGGTATATTCCAAGAAGCGTAACGAACATCTTTAGGTAAGATCGCAGCGTTGTTTAAATCGAGGTTGCAAATTAACCGGGAATTAAAAAGCACTGAATGAGTGACAAAGATAAGGATATACGAATCGGATTTAAATAAGGTTGAGCCTATATTCCTTAAATAAAAACAGTGTTATAAAAAGGAAGTAAAAGCAAACATACCCGGAACTTATAAAGACGCATATCAGTTTGCGTCAGAAATTGTACTATATCCTTTGTCTATTATTTTTTTAAGAATTTTTTTTGTAAATCGAAAGATAATTAATAGGCTTGCTTTTCCAAACAAAAAAGGGTTTGAGCACAATACTTTTGTAAACTTTATGTGGTCATTCGATGTAAGTTTAAGTTTAAATAATTTATGCAGATAGAGTTTGTAAATGCCGATGGATATATTTATATCTAAAAGTGCTATTTCGGATTCTTTCAGATTGTGTTTGTGCCGCTCAAGAATTGCGCTACAGTCGCTCACATGCAAATATTCTAATATTTCAATAATATTTCTTCCTTCATATACATTTTGGCCGCCGGTACGTTTTGTCCATAGCTTTTCATTCGTAAAAGCTGCATTATATCCGTTAAGTAAGATCATGTCCAACAACAGGCACCAGTCGTCTCCTATCTTGAGTTGTTCATTCCAGTATAACATAGGCTCTCTTCTGAAGACAAATGAAGAAGAAGGCGAAGGGCATAGTTTCAGGTATATTTTCCGTAATTTTTCATTCTCTAGTAAAATCCATGTGTTATTTGATGAATTGATATAAGTATTTAACATTTTGGTTTTAGCAAAGAAGTCGTAACTTTTTTTATTATCGGCAATCTGCGTCCAATTTGCAAAAACAAAACCAAGATTTTCATTTTCAAGTTTTTCAACACATCGTTCTATGAAATCAACGTTCCAGGAATCGTCGGAATCCAATGACGCTATATATATACCTGTGGCACGATGAAGTCCGGTATTACGTGCTTTACCCTGTCCGCCATTCGTTTGGAAAATATACTCTACCTGGGGATATTGCGCCACAAGCTCGCGGGTCTCATCTACAGATCCGTCATCAACAACAATAATTTGTTTATTTAGATACGTTTGTTTGATAGCACTTTCGATTGCGCTTGAAAGTATATGCGCCCGGTTATAAGTAGGAATAATTATTGAAACAAGAGGCTTGGAAACAGTTGTCATAATATAATTTAATAATAACGGCTTTAATTAACGCTGATCTTAGCTTGTTAACGGATATTTGCAGCGGTCTTCTGAAATAAAGTTTTAATTTTCCTAAGAATCCTCAATATGTTTAATGGAAATAAAAAACAGTGGAACAATAAACCAATGATATTTACAGGATTCTTGCAGGCACCAACAATTAACACGGATAAGGGAAGAAAAACCTGGTAGTATTCGAACAAAAAAATCCGGTACTGTTTTACATTGGGGTTTATAAATATTTGTTCAACATAGAATTTTTTTAACAGGAGCCGGTTGTAGATAAAGTAAAAAACTAACCCGGGGATAATTAAAAATAAATGATTAAACAAAACGTAAGCAGCAAAAGCAAATATTTCAACGGCAACAATGCAGGTGCCCAGGCTTGAAAGCTGTGCCTCGCTTAATTTTTGAACTAAGGTAACCAGCCCGCTGACTTTGTCATTTTCTTTGTCTGCCAGCTGATGCCAAAGGATACCCCTTAATCCAAAACAGAGGAGCCAAACTCCCAGGGAGGCAAGTGACCACATCTGTATTTCCTGATTAGTCGATTGATAAAAACATACAGCAATAAACAATGTTGGAAATACCTGTGAACCCAGGGCATCAGCTGCAATACCAGCAATTCCCCTTTTCTTTAGACGGAAGGGAGGTAAGGAGTATAAGGTAAAAGAAATATAAGAACCAAGGTAAAATAAGTTTGCGCTGAAAAAACGTTTCAGAAAGTGGCTAACGATACAAAGCGCGCCAACCAAAGGTAACAGTATCAATGCTGTTTGTTGAACGGTATTGTAAGCGGCCATCCCGTTTTTCTTACCGGCTTTGGCGTCTTCCTCAACATCTGTAGCATCATTAATTAAACTAACATAGATGGCACATAGGATTATAGCGCTTAACGAAAGTATTATTAATGGTAACTGACTTAGAAAAGTATAGGGGCTGTTTTGTATTATTATATAGGCAACAGCAAGCATTGGCGGAAGCTTATATTCCCACCAATCGTTTGCCCTGACCATTGCTAAGATCTTTTTCATAACTTTTATAAGTTTATTCACCCATCCTGTTTAATAGCGAATTGGCCAGTTTTTTTTCAGGTTGCAAGGGAACATTTTCATTAATAAAAGTATAAGCACGTTTTCCCATCGCTTCCCACTCCTCACGTACGTTCCATGCGCGTTCTATTGCCTTATCAAAATCATCTTCATTTGCCTGGCCAACAAAACCGTTCACCCCGTCAGTAATAATCTCTGGGTTGCCACCTGCCATTGATACAATTGCAGTTCGGCCGCTAGCCATAGCTTCGAGCAGTACCAGTGGTAATCCCTCGCTGCGGGAAGGCAAAATTAAGGCATGATGGGTTTTCCATAGTCCGACAATGTCCTCGACGTAATCAAGGAATTGGACGTTATTCACGCCCAGCAATTCTGTCATTTCTATCAGGGCTTCTTTATCAGCGCCTGAACCAATGAACGAGATTGTTATCGGCCGTGCCCTCCACTTTGGCTGGGCCATTATTCTTATCAATATATCCTGTCCCTTATCCAGTAAAAAATAACGGCCAATACAGGCAAGTCGAAATCCATGTATTGTGTCGGGCATTGGTATTATACGTCTTGGAACTTTTATCGTATTATAGATAACTTCTGACTTGGGAAAGCGCATGCCAAATTGCTCTTCAGTCAATTGTTTGTTGTGCTTTGATACAAAATAACACCAGGAGGCTTTCAGGTAAACATCCCGCATTACAGCTCTTTCAAAATGAGAAGGCCAATAAAAATCTACTGCCTTTTGGGCTATGAGTACATAAGGGATGCCAAGCTGTGAACAGCCATAAGCCAACTCAAGCCCGTCAAAATTTATGCCCTGAGATACAATTACAAATTGTGGTTGTATTTTTTTAAGCTTTTTTTTAACCCAATAATCGTCGCTAAAATACAGGGCGTTATCCCGTTTTACCGTTTTAAGTACCCGTCTGAAAACTTTTATAAGCAGCTTATAAGGTTTTTTAATACTGTTTAATATCCAAAGTTCAGGTAGCAGCTCTTCCAAAACAACTCCCTGCCTGGCAAGGTCTACGAATTGTTTATGCCGCTTATTTAAATTACGTTTTAGTACTGTTATGCCGTAGCCAGCCAACTGAAAGTGTGGTATTGCGCGCCCCCATAGTTCCTCACTACCTCCCCAGTCGTCCTTGCAGCTGGAAATAATGACGATTTGTTTATTGGTTTTTGCCATCTGTTGTCTTATTGCGATTTGTACAGCCCGGCATAGACTCCGTTTTTTTGAAGAAGCATTTCATGCGTACCGTGTTCGATAATTGTTTTGTTACCCATTACGTATATTAAATCTGCCTGTTGAATTGTTGATAACCTGTGGCTGATTACCAATGCCGAACGGTTGCCCAGCTTTTGTTTAATATTTACAAATAGTTCGTGTTCAGCAATGGTATCAAGGGCACTTGTCCCCTCGTCAAGGATGATTAGTTGAGATTTGCTATAGAGCGCACGCGCGATAGCCAACTTTTGCCATTGCCCAACGCTTATTTCATGGCCATTTTCAAAAATCCGTCCAAGAACTGTGTCGTATTGATCCGGAAAATCATTGATATAACTTGCTGCACCTGCATCTTCAACGGCTTTTTTTATCTCCGTTGCATTTATCGGCGCATAAATGTTTCCAAACCAGATATTTTCATTTGCTG
>JAQNCM010000283.1 GCA_029237615.1 Mucilaginibacter sp. | reverse complement strand
GTGGCCAGGCTGAATATTTGCGAGTGCCGTATGGTGATTTTAATTGCCTGAAACTGCCGGAAGATGCCAAAGAAAAGGAAAATGATTATGTATTGTTATCGGATATTTTCCCAACGGGCTACCATGCAACCCAACTGGCAGGAGTAAAACCGGGAGATAATGTGGTTATTTACGGTGCCGGACCGGTAGGATTAATGGCCGCCCTTTCTGCCCGCATTAAAGGAGCTAACAAGATTTGGGTGGTGGATAATCATCCTGATCGTTTAAAACTGGCTGAAGAGTTGGGGGCAATTCCAATTGATTTTTCAAAAGGCTCTGCTGTTGAGCAGATAAAGGAAGAAACCAATGGACTGGGTGCTGATCGTGGCTGCGAATGCGTAGGCTACCAATGCTGCGATAAACATGGACACGAACAAAATAATGTGACAATGAACGAACTCGTGCAGGCGGTAAAAGCCACCGGCTCGATTGGGGTAGTTGGCGTTTTTGTAGCCAAAGACCCTAAAGCTGACGATGCCCTTGAACAGAAAGGCCACATGGATTTTGATTTTGGTAATTTTTGGATGAAAGGATTGAGTATGGCAACAGGCCAGGCCAACGTTAAAAATTACAATCGCCAGCTTTGTGAACTTATCTCTAATGGTATAGCTAAACCATCATCTATTATTTCGCATGAGTTATCTCTTGATGAAGCGCCTGATGCATATAAACATTTTGATGCGCGCGATAATGGTTGGACTAAGGTAATTTTGAAACCAGGAAAAAGTCCCGAAAGATCAAGAAGAGCTGTAGAAGAACGTGAAGCAGTAACTGCCTAATCATATTTAACAAAAAAGAAGAAAGCTGTTGATTAAACCAATAGCTTTCTTCTTTTAATCGCTATATGTCAAAAAAACATCGCTTCCTCCGGGTTATTTCATACTATCATGAATTTTTTGGATTGCATCGAGATGCATTTTTAGAATGGGCAGCGTTTTAACGGCAAACGCTTTTAAATCCGGATCTTTACAGTTTTTAGACGCATCTTCAAAAGCCTTGATATCTTTTTTATGATCGTCAATCATGTTGTTTACATAAGCCTTATCAAAATCACTTCCTGACTTTTTTGAAAGATCATCCTTTACCTTTTGCTCATCCGAACTGATAGCTGTTGGTAAAGTGATGTTTTTTGTTTTGGCCAATGCTTTCATTTCGTCATTGGCTTTGGTATGGTCAGTTACCATCATAGAACCAAAGTCTTTAACTTTTTGATTGCTTGCCTTTTGTTGCGCAAGTGTTCCCAATTCCACTTCAGCCATCCCGCCATTGGCCGCTTCTACCGCAAATTTGGCGTCGTCTTTATCAACAGCCAAGGGCGAAGCGGTAGATTTCGAGGTGTCTTTTGTTGCTGTTTTAGTAGTGTCTTTTGCCGTATTGGCACTGTCGGCAACTGCCTTACTATCCTTAGTATTATTGTTACATGCCATAAACATGCCGGATAACAATAATCCCGGCATTATCAAACTTAGTTTTTTCATAATTATTTTGTTTAAGTTAAATAAATATATTTTCAATTAACAAACTGTTCATTTATTGGTTTTTAATAATCTATTGAATTTCTGACGGATAATATAAAAGTCCAACTTCAATATGTTGGCAAACAGATCATTAAAAGTGAATTTGTGAGGCCAATTAGTTGGTTATAATACGGAAGGCAAAAACCATTTATTGATTTCAATGTATTATACAACTAAAAATGTTATCGGTTTGGTTGTAAAAATCTACACCAATCCTTTTTAAAATAAGCACAAAAATGAAACTGGATAAATTTTATGACCATGCTTATAGCTGGGTATTACAGTACGGCCCTGGATTAATCATCGGGATATTGGTTTTAATAGTGGGTTTATGGCTAATTAAACTATTTGTCAATTGGTCGCATTCACACATGCAAAAAAAAAATGTCGACCCGTCGGTAAAGCCGTTTTTAATGAGTTTGCTTGCTGTGGCTTTAAGGGTATTGCTCATATTGGGTGTGATGCAAATAATTGGTATAAAAATGACTTTGTTTGCAGCTTTAGTAGGAGCATTTGGCGTAGCTGCCGGCCTGGCTCTTTCCGGCACCCTGCAAAACTTTGCAAGCGGCGTTCTTATTCTTTTACTAAAACCTTTTGCTGTTGGAGATAACATTATAACCCAGGGACTGGAGGGTACCGTTGTGTCCATCCAGATATTTTATACATTAATAAAAACCTATGATAACAGGGATTTGATTGTACCCAATGGTCAGTTATCCAACCAGGTTATAATTAACGTGAGCCGGGAAGGCAGCAGACGGCTGGACATTACTATGAAATTCAGCAATAATATAGATATTAAACAGGTTAAATCTATTATTAATGCGGCAATTGATAAGGCTGAAAATATACTTTCCACTCCCGAAAGAAGGATAGGAGTGGGTGAGTTGCAGGCTGACGGATACGTACTAAATATCGATGTATGGATTAATGCACATGGTTTCCAGGATACTAAGTTAGCCGTGCAGGAAACCATTCTTCAGGACATAAAAGATGCAGGAATTAAAATTCCGGGCATGTGATATTGTGTGCTTGTTGCTATGTACCTGCCAAAGAAGAATCAATGTAAGACAATGCCCTATTAATAGTATTTAACTATTAGGTAATAGGGCGATTGGTTTTTGGACCTGGTTTTCGCCAAATTTTAGCTGTTACATGCAAAAATCGAAATGAATGTTGGTTAAATGGCTTGTTATACGTTTTTTAAGAGCCAGATACAAATTTTAATGTGTTAAATTATTGTGATTTTTTTGTGTTATAAATGCTAATTGTTGAATATTTAGCGCAGTTGTTGTTAAGTTTTAGTTATTAATTAGTTAACGTTTTAAGGAAGATGTAATACTCAGAATTTCTCCAGAATCTACATGATGATTTGCCGAAAATCACCATTATATGATCATTAAAAATTACTTATTCCTTTTATTCCTTTTGTTTGTATCCTTTGCCTCAGCGCAAACCGCTGTTATAAAAGGCAAGGTTTCAGATGGTAAAACAAGTGAACCATTACCGACTGCTTATATTCATTTGGACGGAACAAATAGAGGCTCCAGCACAGATGCCTTCGGAAATTTTGAAATTAACAAACTCCAAGCCGGTAAATACAAAATCAAGATAAAATATATTGGTTTTGCTGAATACGAAAAGGAGATTAATGTGGAAGCCGGTCAGGTTGCTGTAATAAATATACCACTTTCTGTTAGTTTACAAGATCTGAAAATGGTAAATATTTATGGTAAGCTAAACGCCAGCAATGAGTCGTCATCAAGGCAATCCGAAAAAAATGCTGGCAATATAACCAACGTTTTATCAGCAAGGGCGATGGAAAGATCGCCGGATATTAATGCTGCCAATGCGCTTACACGGGTTTCAGCGGTAACCATACAGCGCAATAGCGGGTCTGATGAGGCTTATGCTATAATAAGAGGGCTTGAGCCACGATACAATAATACGCTGATCAATGGTGCCAAAGTAACCAGTCCGGATCCGGTATCGCGATTTATTTCCTTAAGCATTGTTCCATCTGATCTGCTGGATAGGATTGAAGTTAGCAAAACGCTTACGCCTGAAATGGAGGGTGACGCTATTGGAGGTACAGTTAACCTGGTATTTAAGGATGCGCCTGACCACGAATATTTTAAAGCAGACGGATCAATAGGTTATAGTGCGATATTCTTTAACAGGAAATATGACAATTTTAATCAAAGTGCAGTTTTAAGTAAAAGCCCGTCGGAGAGGTTCGGTCCTAATTACGTTGCGCCGCCGGGATATTTTACCCGGGCAAATCTTGATTTTACCAAAAAGACTGCACCTCCTACCGCATTGGCAAGTTTCACGTATGGCCGCAGATTTTTTAAGGATAAGCTGGGCTTCATTATAGCAGATAGTTATCAAAATCAATATTACGGTACAAACTCGCAATTCAATATTGCCCAGCCTGATTCACGTCCGGGACAAAATTTCCAACCAGTGATATCGGATATTGCTAACAGGACATACTCAACTCAGCAATTAAATAATGGTTTATCGGCCCATTTGGATTATAAGTTTGACGACAAAAACAAGATCGGGTTAAGTAATGTATTCCTTTATACTTATATAGCACAAGCCCGTTTAAGTATTGATACTTCAATAATCGGTGGTAACGGCGGTAGGGTAGGCCCTGGTACAGGAACGGTATTTAATGATAACCGCTCTTACATACAACGGCAATATGTTGAAAATTTAAAATTGGACGGTAAACATATCCTTTCCAATCATTTTCAGTTTGATTGGGCCGGTTTATATTCGGATGCAATAGCCAATTCTCCTGATAGAGCAGACCTGTCAACAAATCATTTAATTAACCCTGACTTTACAAGCACACCGAATTATTTTGATGCTATATCCAGGATATGGGAAAAAAATGAAAATAAGGACCTTAGCGCTTATGCAAATTTGAGTTATAAAACAGGGTTAGGCGCTCAAAGTTCCCTTGAATTAAAAGCCGGGGGATTATATCGGCACAGTACCCGCTATACTAATCAAAACACATACACATTAAGACCAACAGCTGAATCAAACGGGGTTAAAGCTGAATTTACGGACATATATAGCGCACCATGGTTGGTGTATAATGTTACCGGAACTTCAATCAGCGATAAAGCTAACTATACTGCTTATGAAAATATAACCTCAGGGTACGGTGAATTTAAGTTAACACTTAATAAACTTGATATCATAGGCGGCGTTCGCGTGGAAGGAACAAAACAAGAATACGTAACGCATCCGGTTGTAGTTGATATATTCAGCGCTGCCGTGAAAACTTACACGGATGTTTTACCCAGTTTAAATTTAAAATATAGCTTAACGGATAAATCAAACTTAAGGGCATCTTATTTTAAATCAATTGCCCGCCCTGCTTTGTATGAATTAGTACCAACCGCCACACTTGGACAAAGTAGTGACGTAACAGGTAATCCACTGGTTAAGCACTCTGAAGCAGACAACTATGATATACGTTATGAGCTTTATCCTAAAAATGAAGAACAGTTTTTTATAGGTGGTTTTTACAAAGAGATTAAAAACCCAATTGAGTTTGCATTAATCAGCCTTTTAAGTGGACAGGAGCAAACCACTCCTCAAAACTTTGGTACAGCTAAAGTGGCGGGTGTTGAAATTGTGTACAGCAGGTATTTCGGCAACCTGGGTATATCTGGTAATTATACTTATACCTATTCAAATGTTCAATCTCCAAAGGTTGATCCCAACGCTCCACCGGTAAATAACCTCCCTGTTTATAAATTGCAAAACAGGCCTTTACAAGGTCAAACAGGTGACGTATTTAATTTATCGTTATTGTATAAAAACGACAAGCACAAGGAGTTTGTGCAACTGGCCTATACTTATACAAGCAGAACATTGGCTCTGGTATATCCTGATTATGGTTATGACTATTATCAGCAACCTCAATCATTCCTTGCCTTATCGGGCGAAAAGCAGGTAAGCAAACATTTTACTCTTACCACTAAAGTTAATAACATTTTAAATACACCAACCACATTAAAGATCAATAACCTGGTGCAATCAAAAGATTTGTATAACGCAAGTTTTAACGTTGGTTTCAGGTATTCTTTATAATTTAAATCAATAAAAAATGAAGACAACATATAAAATCCTTGCATTTTTTTTATTCGCAGCTTGTTTATCAGCATGTAAAAAAGCTGAACTTACAACATTTGCGATAGTTAAAATCCCTAAATCCAACCCGATAGCTCCGGGCAACATAAGCGGCTTTATTAAAGGTACATTGTTAACCGGCCAAACCTATACCGTAACAGCTGATGTCACTATAAAACCCGGAGATACTTTGTATTCGCAGCCAGGAGCCACAGTTATTGTTAAAAATAACGCACAATTTAACATCCAGGGTGTATTGAATTTATTGGGTTCACAAGCGCAGCCCATATTTTTTAATTCAGACTCAAATAGACCGGGTACCTGGGGTGGTTTTCAATGTGACAGCGCCCAGTCTATAACCATTAAGTGGACGCACATCGATAATACCGGAGGCCCCGATGCGTCAGGAAGTGCACGTAGAACAATTATAGTAAACAGAAGCATACCGGTTGATATTGAAGATTCATGGTTTAGTAACGGACAGGATGATTTAATGGGCCTGTTTCATTGCCAGGTAACTATCCTGCGAAATACTATTAGCTCATCAGGAAGTACCGATGGCGAAGGTATAAATCTAAAG
>JAQNCM010000273.1 GCA_029237615.1 Mucilaginibacter sp. | reverse complement strand
TACATAATTTGATATTCGCTGATATTGCAAATTGACAAAAAATACATTCCCGGTAGCAAAGCTAAAGTTGTTATACCTTATTGAAAAATTATTTGTAAACTGAGGTTTGAGATCAGGATTACCCTCTACCGGATAAAGTGCGTTTGAAAAATCAGTAACGGGTTGCAATTGGGAAAAACTTGGAGTACTGCTGGATCCGTTGTAATTTAAACTGAATACCTGGCTTCTTGAAAAATTATACACGAAACGTGCTGTTGGAATTACGTTAAATGCCGTTACATGCGTTTGGACCCCTGTTAAAGGCGAATTGCCATCTAACACGGAAGGCAGAACACCTAACCCTAAAGTGTAATTATATTTCTTTTGTATAAAACGGTAATTTAACCCTACCCTATTGGTAGTAAAAGTATAGTTATACAAGTTACTTAATGCGCTGTCATTTTTGAATGTAAAGTTGGCAGGATTAAAAAGCGTATCAGTTTGTTTATTGTTTGTTGTTATTGCCCTGCTAAACGAATAATTAAATTCGAGGTATGAATACTTGCCGATTGGTTGCAGGTATGATACTGTTGATCCATAAGTGTTGGTACGGCTATAGGTGTTGATATCCTGGTTGGCCGGGGCGGTATGCGGACCTTTTAAATAATCGTAAACAGGATTTTGGTAGGCCCGGCTTGGAGTTGAGTTAAAGGTAAAATTGATACTTAAGTTACGGCGATGCCCAAGTCTGCGGTTATATAATGCAATGATGCCATAGTTGGGGGTCTGAGAATTACCATTGGTAACAGCATTGTATGCAGATGTTGTTGAACCGTTTCTCATAAAGTTAACATTTTCTGACTCATTTGTATTGACACCGGCATACGAAAAAGTGGGTGTAACTTTTAAATAATTTACAGTATCAGGCTTATATTCCATATTCCAGGTAAAGCGGTGATTTATATTATTATCCTTTTCAGTGCTACTTTGTTGTTGTAACGTAGGATTAACAGGGGATGTATTTTGTTGTTGTAACGCAGGATTAACAGGGGATATATTTTGTTGAAAGGTGTTGGTATTAGTTGTTGTAGTATTATCGGAAAAGCTATAGCTTCCATATACAGAAAGTGTTTTGCCCCACTGATCGCGAAAATTAGCTCCGAGTGAATGGGCACTGGTTATGCCATTTTGAGAAGTTATAAGGCTTCCATTGTTGCCTCCCCCGCGTGCCGCGTTGCCCCGGCCCCCACCTCCGCCAATACCACCACCGCCGCTGGTACTGCCAAAAGAAAAAGTATTTACATTGGTATTATTTATACTTCCCAATAATGCTACCTGCCGGTCCCCGTTAAAGGTAAAAGCATTTACTGATCCAATGTACCGGTTCTGATCGGCTATTCCCTGGCTTTGGGGCAGTGCATCCTCTCCATCGCCAACGGTGGCCTGCCCAAAATATCCATAGTTTTTATCCTTCCTGATAGTGATATTCATTATCTTATCTGGTTCACCAGTTTTAACACCGGTTAAATTTGCCTGATCACCGTAATCATCAATCATCTGGATATTTTCAACTACATCGGCAGGCAGATTTTTAGTAGCGCTTTGAACATCGCCACCCATAAAATCTTTTCCGTTTATGCGCACTTTAGTAACCTGTTTGCCCTGTGTGGTTATATTGCCATTTACATCAACATCAACTCCCGGCAGCTTTTTAATCAAATCTTCAACAGGGGCATTTTCACGTACCTTATAAGCGCTTGCCTGATATTCAACAGTATCTTCCTTTAACTTCACGGGGGTTACACCAACAATTGTAACCGTGTTTAACATTTGGGATTCTGCCTTCAGCACAATTGCGCCCAGATCTGCAGGAGTAGTACCGGCAGGTAAAGTGTAGTGCCTTTTAATAGCTTGAAAACCAATTGAAGATACAACAATAGAAACTTTGGTTCCTTTAACGGATGGAAAAACAAATTTGCCACTGGCATCAGCAACAGTGGTAGTGCTATCGTGCTGATCAGAAGTTAAGGTTATATTGCTGCCAGGCAGTGTTAATTTGGTGGAGTCAACTACCGTTCCGTGTACTTCCCGGCCGGTTTGCGCATAAGAAAAAGTAATTGAAAGAAAAATAATAGTTAAGGCTGGTAATAGTAATTTCATTTTATAAGGGGGTCAATGTCAATATTATTATCAGACATTTATTAAATACAAATGTTAATTTAATAAATGTTAAATAATTAATAATCATATGATTGTTACATAAAACGTCAAAAGCCCCCCGGATAACCGGAAGGCTTTTGATGGTACGATAAAATTATTAAATGTTAGTTGGATAAATGCAAAGCGCTTGAAACCGCATTATAATCCTTAAAGTTAAGGCTCGGATTAGTAGCATTTAATTTAGTAAGCCCGGTACCAGAAATTACTACTATTTTAATATCAAAGGTATTTGCAGAGCTCGCTGTAATATGAATATATCCAACCTCGAAATAAGTAAGAGTTATGGTTGATCCATTTGTGCCCGAATAAGGCAGCGGGTACCAATTAGTATTTGCTCCGGGATTTCTTATGTAAACCAATACCGTTCCCTGGTCAATAATATTCTGTGTAATTGCAGGTACATTATATTTGTTATCGACAAGTGCAGCAAGCTGCACACCTGTTAACAAGTAGCTTTGCACATTAGCATTTCCCTGTGCGCCGGTTGCACCTGTTGCACCAGTAGCGCCAGTTGCCCCATTGGTACCTGTTGCACCAGTAGCGCCATTAGATCCTGTTGCACCGGTAGCGCCTGTTGGTCCGGCTGGCCCTGTAGCACCTGCTGCGCCGGTTGCACCAGTAGCGCCTGTTGGCCCGGCAGGACCTGTTGTACCTGCTGCGCCAGTTGCACCGGTAGCGCCTGTTGGTCCGGCAGGACCTGTTGCGCCGGCAGGACCCGTTGCGCCAATGGCACCAGTAGATCCGGTAGCACCTGTTGCGCCGGTAGCACCTGTTGCGCCGGTAGCACCTGTTGCTCCTGTTGCACCGGTAGATCCTGTTGCGCCGGTAGTACCTGTTGCACCATTAGATCCTGTAGCGCCGGTAGCACCCGTTGCACCGGTAGCGCCTGTTGCTCCTTGTGGGCCTTGTGGTCCTACAGGGCCGCCCGCAGGTCCGGCAGGGCCTTGCGGCCCTGCGGCTCCGGTAGCTCCGGTAGCGCCTTGAACGCCCGTTGCCCCTGTAGCTCCAGACGTGCCAGCTGGCCCGGGAGTTTTATCCTTTTTGCATGCGGTTATGCTAATAAGGCATATAAATACAATGGGTAATAAAAGTCTAAGTGGATTCATATAATGATAAATTTTATGACAATTCAACAAAGTTCATGTTGTAACACTACTTATACGTAGTAGTATTGGTTTAGTTTCAATTCTTATTCGTTAAAAAATTTGTCTAAAATAGCATAAACTAAATAATAATTATGCTTTTTTATGAATTTAGGTATTTTAAATAAACTCGCTGTACAGCAATGATAAACAATTGTTTATAAATAACCGTATATCAGTCAAACTAAATCCTAAAAATAACCGTTACTTTTTTTGGAATTTAACCTAAATTTCAGGAAATTAATCTAAAGTTAGACATTAACCAAAGAGTAATATGCGCACTTCACTGCATTCGAAGATACATAAATGGATAGATACTATTGGATTTCGGTTTAATGGATCACAAACAAACGTTAAAAATAATGTAACAACCAATCATTACTTTTTTGAAACTTTCAATTTTTTTGAAAAGGCAAAAAATAATGATCTGAATCATTCTAAATTTTTATGCTTTGATCCTTATGGCGAAACAATTAAGGTTAAATCGCTGCTGGACCTTCAAACTGCTTTTTTTGAAAATATCAGTCAGCTTAAATAGTCAACTATCCCGTTATAAAAAAGAGACCGTCTCATAGGTACGAAACAGCCTCTTTTTCTGTAATTTATTATGACACCTTGGTGGAGTCTGTTTTTTTTATGCGATTCTCAAAGGTCAATTTTACTTATGAGACAGCGTCTTTTTTAACCTCATTTAAAGTCGGGCTCCATTTTTTCACTTGCAGGAAAGTCGGTATTTAAGGCCCGTGATCCGGGTGATGCAGGCAAATTAACTATTGGCCTGGTTGGGTTTAGGGCTTCCTTTATTCGTAAATGTAAATCAGTATAATGGGCCGAAGTAATGGCGTCTCCACCTTTCGGTAACCTTGCATCAATAACCTTTAATTCTGCACGAACCATAGGCCTTATGTCTGACAAGGTGACATTTATAGGTGTTAATCCAAAACTGGCAAGCCTGTCTGCTGAAAATCCGGGCACAGTTTTGAAATCATCATTTAACAGGCCTCTTAAATTCTCAATATATCCCCGTTGCAGGTTGCGCTTAAACACGTCAGGACGCCCTGTAGTAAATATACCTGCACGCAAATCGGCAAATAATTCGGCTACGGTATAGGCTTTAATACCATTTTTGGCTTCATTATCAAACATACGTGCTAACTTCGGTGGCGAAAGTATGTTGCCAAGCGTGCCAACCTGAACGTTCTTTATCCGGTTAATCATCAGGCCGTTGTCAAATTTTGCCAATTCCGCGCTGTTAACTAACCATAATGGGGTTGTGAATAATTGTTTATTAAAAAACATAACGGCCGACTGCTGTTTGTCTTTTTCAACAAAATCGTAAACAGGTCCTTTTTGGTCATAAGTTTTAAAATTTTCGTTCATGCCTCCAATGTTTATGGCTACATGCCCCATGTATCGGTAATATTGCGTTAAAACTTCGTTGTATATTTCCTGCAGATCGGTATAATCTTCACCTTGCTGAAAAGTCCATTTTTCAATATTGGGTAAAATAAGCTTTAAGTTGGCAATACCATAAGTGCTTGCTTTCATAGCGTTATCTCCTAAATCTTCGCTTTGCAGGCGCGGATCAATACTCGTTCCCTGGCGACCATAGTAATAAAGCGCATTCCCTGCTTTTTCTTTTGCCCATCCATTTAATATTTCTTTTTCTTCTTTTGGCGATTTTTTTCCGGGAAACCAGGTGTAACCCCATTTTATTGCCCATTTATCATATTCTCCAATTTGCGGATAAAAATGCGTTACGCCATCGCCAGGCTGGGCTACGTAATTAAAACGCGCATAATCCATAATTGACGGCGCTGTACCATGTTTATCGGTAAATGCTTTTGAACGTAACGAATCAACCGGATAAGCATAGCTCGATCCAAAATTGTGAGGCAGGCCTAATGTGTGCCCAATTTCATGGGAGGATACAAAACGGATCAGCTCGCCCATTTGTTCGTCAGTAAATTTGGCATTCCGTGCAGCCGGGTTTGCCGCTGCGGTCTGAACAAAATACCAGTTACGCAATAGCTCCATCACGTTATGATACCATCCAACGTGGCTTTCAAGGATTTCCCCGGTACGCGGATCAGAGATATGTGGTCCATAGGCATTTTCAACGTCCGAAGCAAAGTACCTTACCACGCTATAGCGTGCATCCTCGGTACTAAATTCCGGGTCTTCCTTAGCTGTTGGTGCAGCTTTTCCTATTATGGCATTTTTAAATCCGGCTGCTTCAAAAGCTTTTTGCCAGTCGTTTATTCCCTGTATCAGGTAGGGAACCCACTTTTTTGGAGTTGCCGGGTCTATATAAAAAACAATTTGTTTCTTTGGCTCAACAAGTTCTCCACGGGCATAGGCTGCTTCATCCCTAGGTTCCAGCTTCCACCTGTGTATATAGGAGGTTACCAATGCCTTTTGAGCATCGGTACCATAGTCAGTTTGGCTTTGTCCAAAATACCCCACTCTGGTATCACGTAACCGTGCTTTCATAGGTGTTTTGGGTAATAATAACATAGAAGTGTTTAGCTCAAATGTTACAGCGGCATTTGTATTGTCTGTAGGTGATTCTGATGCGCGATAAGTTTTTAAAGCACGGGCTTCAACATTAATAGGGAAGCTTT
>JAQNCM010000476.1 GCA_029237615.1 Mucilaginibacter sp. | reverse complement strand
TCGACGCCCACGGCATCCCGCTGGCCGCCACGGTGACCGGCGGCAACCGCAACGACGTCACCCAGCTCCTGCCCCTGATCCACGCCGTGCCGCCCATCCGCGGCAAGCGCGGACGGCCTCGTAAACGCCCCGACGTGCTCTACGCCGACCGCGGCTACGACCACGACATCTACCGCCGCCAGGTCCGCGACCTGGGCATTCGTCCGCTCATCGCCCGCCGCGGCACCGAGCACGGCAGCGGCCTGGGCAAGAACCGCTGGGTCGTGGAAGCCGCCTTCGCCCTCCTGCACTGGTTCCGCCGACTGCGCATCCGCTGGGAGATCCGCGCCGACATCCACCAGGCCTTCCTCACCCTCGGCTGCGCCATCATCTGCTGGCGACGCCTCAAATCCTCATTCTGATCTGAGTCCTTAGCCTCGGGCTTTCACGAGCGGATTTGTGCTGGTCGTGATCAGATGGGCGGAGAGTGCTGCTGAGCTGCAACGATGGGACTTGCCAGGGGTTCTGTCCGCTGCAAGGAAAGAAGCACTCTCCAGGTGAACGAGCACATCGGGCCGTACCCACCTGTCCGAGCCCTTGGCGGCGGTGGCGGCGTCTGGTAGGCGCCCACAAAATGACTGGTCACGAGTGCGGTCTGTGCAAGACCCTGAGCGTATGCCTCGACGTCTCATGTTCGTGCACTTGAAGACTGGTTACAACACCGACCGCGGGCCGTCGTGGATCGCGTGGGTGGACTTTTCGAAAACCTGGAGCACTGCGTACTTTCACGGGAGGACACTGCGCCGGGCAGGGGGGATGTTCGATGCGAACTTCTACGACGTGCAGACCAACGAGGAGTTCTGGGTCTCCGGGCCGAAGCGCGACCGCACCGACACCCGTTACGGCCCCTCCAACCCTGAAATCGAGCCGGAAGCCGTCGAGACCTATGACGCCTTCCTGGAGGGCGCGCCCCTGCCGGGACGGGAAAACGGCTGACCCCGCGCCCTTGCGAGCGGGCTTGTCCGGGTCCTGATCAGATAAGTGGAGAGTGCTTCTGACCTGCAACGATGGGACTTGTCGAGGGTCCTGTCAGCTGCAAGGAAGGAAGCACTCTCCAGGTGAACAAGCGTATCGGGTCGTACCCGCCTGTCCGTGTCCAGGGAGACGGTGGCGCGGTGGTCTCGCAGGCCGGTGGGGTGCTGCTGGCCGAGACAGTCCGCAAGACCGGTCTGGACACGGCGATATCGGCGACGCTGGCGCCGTGGCGCAAACCGCGGGCCGTGCACGATCCGGGCAAGGTCCTGCTGGACCTTGCACTGACGGTGGTGCTGGGCGGGGACTGCCTGTCGGACATCGGCGTACTTCGCGCCGAACCCGCCCTGTTCGGGCCGGTAGCCTCCGATCCCACCATCTCGCGGCTGGTCGAGATCCTGGCCGCGGCCGGTCCCCGCACGCTGACGGCGATCCGACGGGCCAGGGCCGAAGTCCGCGAGCGAGTCTGGACGTTGGCCGGCACCGATGCCCCCGACGCGAACGGGCAGGTGATCGTGGACATCGACGGGGTGCTGGTCCTGGCACACTCCGACAAGCAGGACGCCACCGCGACGTGGAAGAAGACGTCATCTCCCACAGGCGGCCACGGATCTCCTCGGGGCGGCGCAGGTACACGGACTTGTCCCCAGCGTCCCGACTCCCCGGTCTTCCACGCGGCACGCTCGGCGGGGGTGAGCTCGCGGGTGAACGCGGTCTGGAGGGTGCTTCGTGATACTCGGCGTGCGGGGTGAACAGGGCGGCGACGCCCTTCCTGCTGTTGGTGGTCCAGGCTCGCACGTAGCCTTCGACCCAGTCGCGTACCTGCTGTTCGGTCGCCATCGGTGCCGCCCTTCCGTGTACGTGACGCGTGTGCGTGCTGTTCATCCTTGGGCCGTGGGCCGGACGACGAGTTCGTTGACGTCCACGTCGGCGGGCTGGTCGATGGCGTAGCGGACCGCTTCGCCGATCGCGGTGGCGGGGATCGCGATGCCCATCTGCGTCTCCACCGCGTCCTTGATTCCGCTGTCGCCGATGGAGGCGGTGAGTTCGCTCCGGGTCAAGCCCGGGCTGATCACGGTGACCCGCAGTTCCCGGCTCTCCTGGCGCAGGCCCTCCGACAGGGCGCGGACGGCGTGTTTGGTGGCGCTGTAGACGGCCGCGGTCGGGTCGACCCGCAGCCCTGAGACGGAGGAGATGTTCACGATGTGCCCGCGGCGCTGGGCCCGCATGAGCGGCAGGACGGCGGCGATGCCGTGCAGGACCCCGCGCAGGTTCACATCGATCATGCGGTTCCACTCATCGACCCTCAGAGCGTCCAGACGCGACAACGGCATGACGCCGGCGTTGTTGACCAGGACATCGACGCGCCCGAACCGGTCGTGGGCGGCCGCGACGAAGGACCGCACGCCGGCCGGGTCCGTCACGTCCAGGACGTGCGGGAAGACGCTGCCCGCCTGGGCCTCGATTTCCTCGGCGAGGGCGGTGAGGCGTTCGGTGCGCCGCCCCCCGAGAACCACGTGGTGCCCCGCGGCGGCGAGCCGTCTGGCGGTGGCCTCTCCGATACCGCTGCTGGCTCCGGTGATCAGGACCACCTTCGGGGCGACCGTGGTGGACGGGGCGGGCGGGTTGGGCGGGTTGGGCATGTTCTTCCCTTCGGAGTTCGGAGTGCCGAGTGCGGTCAGCCGCGCGGTTCGAGAGCCGGTGCTACCAGGATGTGTCCGATCCCGCGCATGCGGCAGGACGGGCTTTCCTGGGTGCGCCACTCCCAGGAACCGGCGGCGTACGATCCCGGCATGAGCGGCAATGAACTGGGGGAATTCCTGCTGGCACGGCGCTCCCGGCTCAGCCCGACGGACGTGGGCCTGCCCTGCTCCCGAAGCCGCCGCGTCAGCGGGCTACGGCGCGAAGAGGTCGCCGTCCTGGCCGG
>JAQNCM010000250.1 GCA_029237615.1 Mucilaginibacter sp. | reverse complement strand
TGGTGTCAATACCTGGGCGGTAACCATTGCAGCGTCCCATCCATCGTTAGCCAAAAAGTATGCTTTTGCCTTGGCTGGATCAATTCTGTTAACGATCTCTGAGCGGGTATGCTCATGCGGGAAGCCCATTGTGTGGCCGGTTTCATGGCGTACTACCCGGTGATATTCAGACTCGGGCGTACTCATGCTGAAGCCTTGAAGGTTCATAGTGGCCTGGCCTGCCGGTATGTGCAGAATGTCGGTGCCCAGATAAGACCAGTAGCCGGTTCCAGTCAGGCTGATACGTACCTGTGCGCTTCCCGATATTAATGTAAATTTTGCATTACAATATTGTCCCCATGCATTCATGTGAGACAGTATCCGGGTTTTCAACGCCGGATCAACGGTTTCCAGGAAACTTACCGTCAAATTTACACCTGTTGATGGCCATCTTTTTGCCGTTAACAGCGCAAGATGGGCGGGTGTGATTACGTCCGGCGGTATAGCCTGTTTAAACTGATGAAGGTGCGCCTTGTTTCCCGGGTTGATCCGGACAGCCGTTTCTGAGGCCGCTATCCATTGGTCCTCAGGTAATAATTTGAGTGAACAGGGTATCACTTCTACTGGGGCGCCCTGCTTGTTTTCTGTTGGATTTTCCATATTTTGTGATTTTTTGAACGGTACAATGTTATTGTCTGCTTCGGTTGCGGCTGTTCAAATTGATCTGAAGCGGCCTGGCGACATCAAGCTTTAAATACCCGGTTCATTGTTCGGCTAAAATATTAGAGGTACCATCACGCGGCTATCCGGGGGTGTTAGATAGTCGCTATAAATAACAATATTTTTAAATTATTAACAATAAATAAATTTAAAATATAGTTAAAGGAGTTTAATTGGTTAGGAGTATGTGTATTACAAATATAAAATATAAATTTTCATACTTTAAAATGAATTTAGCCTTTTCTAAAAATATTTTTTTATTGGGTTGGTTTAAGATAGTTTCGAACGTTATATTTATTGGCAGAGATAGCCAAAACGATGAAGATTATTCAGCTTAAAGCAAGCCAACGTCACAATAAGTTTCAGCGATTCACTAACAAATTATAAAAAGGATACCCGTTATATGCAATTCGTAAATAATTGTAAATCAATTAGTATTTATAAGGTTCTGGTACAGGGAAATCGCTTTTAAAGATTTATCGCTGGGTTTGGCTGAAGCCCTATTTTAATTGTTATTTTTCTGCCCCATAAATGGGACGCAATGAATTTAGATATTTGATTGCTTGCATTCATTGCCGTTTGGCTTCAGCCAACGGTTAAAATCGAAGCGATTAAACGGCTTTAGCCTAAATTTATATGCTTAGTATCTTAAACGCGATTTCCCTGTTCTGGTACAGCAGGTACCACAAAATAAATAAAACTTTTTCATAGCGAAAAAGGCCTTTTTTGTTGTGTCTTGGTAAATACACCACAACCTGCTCAAAAACAGACTTCCCCGAAAGCGCCAATGTAAAAAAATTACTATTTTAGTAATTCACTTTAAATGTCGACCATGGCCACTAGTAAACAAGAGCGCACCCGGGAAAACCCGCGAAGAAATTTTTTAAAAAATGCCGCTAAAGGCGGTATCGCAGCCCTGTCATTAAGCAGCCTTGCGGCGAGTGCTTTTGCCATTGATAAAGTTGCCACCGATTTGAACCCGGCAAAAGATGAGAATGCTCCCATTAAACCAGATCACCTCATCCGGTCAACGCCCGAAAATACAGTTTGGGGGTATTATGGTTTCAACGTACCGCCAATAGCTACTATTAAAGACGGCGACATCGCCGAAATTCAAACGGTAAATACTACCGGTGTTACCAGGAAAGACCCCGAAGCTTTTTACAAGGCCAATAACCTGCCTTTAGATCAACAGGCTCAGGATATTATCAATATCTATAAAAATGTAAAGCCGGAGCCATCAGGATTAAGCGGGCACCTGCTTACCGGCCCTATTTATATTGAGGGAGCAGAGCCCGGCGATACGCTTGAGGTACGCATACTGGATATTGTTTTGCGCAGCGGCTATGGTGTAAATGCCGTTTGGCCAAAAGGGGGCGACATTGGCGATGAAGTAAAAACCCGCGAAAACTTTGTATATAAATACGATAAAAAGAAAAAGACAGCCACATTTAAAGAAGGCCTTGAGATACCTGTCAAACCATTTTTTGGTGTGATGGCCGTATCGCCGTCAGCAGAAAAAGGCAGGGTAAGCTCAATTCCTCCCGGCCCTCATGGTGGCAACATGGATCTTAAACATTTAGTAAGAGGCACAACTTTATTTTTACCGGTAACCAACAAAGGCGCATTATTTACTACCGGCGATTGCCATGCCGCACAGGGCACAGGTGAAATAAGCGGCGTGGCTATTGAAGCTTCGCTTACGCTGATCGCAAAATTTGTCGTTCGCAAGGATAAGCACATCGAGCATGTATACGCCGAATCACCAACACATTTTATTATTCTGGGGCTCGATCCCGATTTGAGTAAAGCCATGAAAAATGCTGCTTTGAACGCGGTGAATTTTATTAAGGATAATATGGGCTATACTTTTAACGAAGCGTTGTCAATATGCAGCACCGGGGTTGATTTTGAAGTTACACAGGCTGTTGATCAAACGCTGGGTGTAAATGCTATGATCCCGAAATCCATATTTACCAATAAGAAATTCCCTTATTGGGAGAGCTAAAATATTCTTAGTCATGTTCACCGCTTGCGAGAACATCGACCATCCGCCGATAGATAAAATTAGTTGGGCGAGTAAAAATGTATACTATACAAAGGTCTTAGTGTCTCTGGCAGCATTACACATTATGGTACTTATTAACTGCTGTTTTATAGTTCGCCCCCAAAGCATATAGCTTATATTCAGAAATTAATCGATATTATCTTTTATTATTTTTAATTAAATTATTTAATAGTTAAATATTTATCTAAATTAGTAAAAAAATTGTCGATTATGAGCGCTAATTTATCACCCGGAGAAATGATCCGCATAGCTAAATTTGAAAAGCAACTATACGCTTTTCACAATTATACTTTCGACAGGTATAGTAATTTAAAACTTATTCATGTTTATCTCAAGTCTTATATTCATGATATTCATTTCTCTGCTGATAAGCAGCATTTATTAGATTTATCCTTTGAAATAGAAAATGAGATCGGATCTCTTCAAAATTTAAAATTTTGCGCAGATAAAAGTGCAGAGTTTAATGACCGGGTGCGATCTGCATTGAGTATCATTGAAAGACTTAATGAAAGCTTTCCAAAATTTAAGGCGTCTAAAAATACTAATTTCTGGCAAAGGCTTAAATTCCCTTTTTCAATAAATTAAATAGCGTGAATAACAAAATCCTTCTTTGCCTATAGCCTTAGGTTATTTTAATGGTAAGGTAAACCAAAAGGTACTTCCTTTACCTAATTCACTCTTAACACCAATTTCTCCACCGTGACTTTTAATAATTTCGGCACTGATGTATAAACCAAGTCCGAGCCCTGAGCTTTTCGATTTAAAATTATTTGCCTGGTAATACCTGTCAAACAAATAAGGAATTTTATCCGCAGGTATTCCTGGCCCGGCATCAAGCACACAAACTTTTGCCTGGCCGTTTTCTCTTTCTATCGTTAGCAAAATATGTTTTGATGCCGGAGCATATTTAATTGCATTGTTGACCAGGTTTGTTACTACTTCATCAATACGACGCTCATCTGCGTAAACTTTTATTCTTTTATCTCCAAATATTATAACCTGCTGTTTACCCTCAATCGTTATCGAATTGCAGCAATTACTTAGCAATTCAAATAAAGTAACGGAAGATTTGTTCAATTCAAGCTTTCCTTCCTGCAAACGGCCAAAATCCAACAAGTCTTCCACCAGAACGCTTATTTTTTGTACACTGTTGCGGGATTGCTTAATCAATCTCGGAAACATATCATGCGAAGGGTTGTCTTTCATTCTGTCCAGCAATTGTAAAGACATTTTCAGGCTGGTAATCGGCGTTCTAAGCTCATGACTGGCTATGTTTATGAAATCATCTTTACGCTGATCCTGTTTTTTCCGGTCCGTTACATCATATATAGTTCCTAAAAAAGTTAAAAGAGTACCTTGTTCATCATAATATGCCTTACCGATTGTTTTTACCCATCTTACAGCCCCGTCATTTAAACGTTTAATCTGGTATTCTTCGTTAAAAGTGCCTTTTTCATTTAAAGCCCTGTTAATAGCCATCATGATCCTTGCACGGTCATCTTGCAGCGTCATTTCGGTTACTTCCTGAAAGGTTAAAATTGTTTCCGCTGATACACCATAGATTCTTTGTGCCTCCTCAGAAAATAACATAATATCAGTGGTTATATCTACATTCCAGGAGCCAATACCCGATGAATTTAGTGACATCTTCAACATATCGGTTGCTTTCTCTAAACTCATACGCCCTAAAACCTGTTCAGTAACGTCCACGGCCACTAATATAATTATATTTGAAGCTTCATTTTGATATTGCAAAGGCTGATAGACTACATTAAAATAGAATTCCTTTGGTTCCCCATTATGGATAAGTGTGGCTTTTATTTCTTTTCCTTGATATGGCTTACCAGATGTATAAATGGTATTGAGTAACTGTACAAAAGGCTGATCTTTTATTTCAGGCAAAGCAAGTTCTAAAGGTTTACCGATTATGCCGGCCGATTTTCCCCACACTTCTAATATCTTATCATTAGCAGTTTCAATTATATATTCGCTTCCCTTAAGAACACTGATAGCAACCGGTGCCTGCCGTACCAGCGTTCTAAACCGGTTTTCGCTTTCAATAAGTTCACTTACTGTTTTACGTAAGCTTTCCTGGGACAGTGCCAGCTCCTGATTTATACGGGCGAGGGTATCATTTGCTGCCGATAACTCATTGTTGGTTACTATTAATTGTATATTTAAAGCATGCTGCTCTTTATAACTTTCCTCGATCTGTTGGACTGTATTAACTTTTTTAGTTGTTTCACTGCATATAACTAAAACTCCCCCCTGTTTGCCGCACTCATCGTTAATCTTACTGTAACTAAAAGTCCAGTAAACTTCTTCAAGTCTGTTATTTCTGTATATTGGGATGAGTTGATCTTCGCTCCAGGTCGATTCTCCGCCTGACATTACCTGGTCTATCAAAGGTTTAATAACCGGCCATATCTCGGGCCAGCATTCTTCCCCACGCTGTCCTAAAGCATCCGGATGTTTACCGTTGTTTCCTAAGCTTGGCCTGTATGCATCATTATAAAATTGTATCAGATCATCTCCCCACCATAAAAACATGGGGAACTTTGAATTTAAAATAATATTTACTGTGGTAAGCAAACTTTGCGACCAGTTCTCGGGGGAGCCTAATGCCGTTTGCGACCAATCGAATTCGCGGGTCAATTTTGCCATCTCCCCGCTGCCTCGCAAATAACGATGACAGGCGTTGTTAATGTCGGTAAGGTTCATGCAATAGTGTATCAAACATCTAAAGATATAATTTTTTTAATAAAAAAGAAATTATATTAATTCGGGTTTAATCATTCTGAATAATATTCCCGTACAGCAGCCGCATGATATAAATATATGCGATGTCCTGTGGCCTGAATCTGAACAGACGAAGAAGATACAATTATTGTTACTGCTTAAAACAAAACAAGTTATCAATCGTTTTAATTAAAAGGTAAAAAAATTAATTCACGATAATTGATAAAACCTATCATTCTTACATTTTTTACAGACGCATAAGTCAAATAAGGCATGGAAAACAAGGGAGATCAGCGCAAAATCAGTATTTTATTGGTGGACGATGATGAAATTAATAATTTCATCCATACCATTATTATAGAAAAAGCACTTGCAAACGCTAATGTTGAAATTGTAGCCGATCTTAATGGAAAACAGGCCATTAATCATCTTAAGGAATTTAAAAATAAAGATCCGGGCGGCTTTCCTGATTACATCTTTTTGGATATAAATATGCCGGAAATGAATGGATGGCAATTTTTGGACGAATATACTAAACGTAAATTGGATGCTGTAAAGCACAGTAAGATTTACATTACCACGTCATCCATATATAATGGAGATGTAGCTAAGTCTAATACCTATCCCATAGTTAAAGATTTTTTAAGCAAACCGCTTACTATGGAAAAGGTAAAGGCAATATTCAAAGATTAACGGTGAACTGTAACTTAAAAGCCTCCAATAATTTGTTGTAATATTTTACCATGTTACCACGGCAACTTTACATGCCTCCGGTTTAATTTAATGCTACTTTGCTTCTTTTTTCGTGATAAGCTGTAAGCTTTACCATTACATTTATAGCAGTTTCATAGTTCTTAGCACCCACCATTTTTTTGTAGTCTTCTTCCAGCAAGCAGATCTGACTGGAAATATGATTATAAAGGCGGATTCCTTCATCTGTTAAATATAGCGTTGATGATCGCGCGTCCACCTCATTTTTCTCACTCCTCACTAAATTAATTGCTTCAAGCTCCTTAACAATTTTACTGGCGGCTTGCTTTGTAACACTCAGGTTGGCAGCCAGTTCGGTATTGGAAATACCGGTTGTACCAATGCTCATAAAAAAAGGGAGATGAGATTTATTAAAATTTAACTGGCTTGCACAGCATAAGCCGTTCTCAATCCACTCATCTATTGAACGCTTTAACAAATACACAAGCTTGGCTAAAATCTTGTTTGATTCGCAGGTTTCCATACTGTTTATAATTTATGTTTAAAGCAATATTTAAATATACCAAAAAAGGAGTTAAATTCTTTATTGTTAAACGCTTAAATGGTCAACTTAGTTTACGAACTTGGATTTAAACGAAAATTTAACATATCTATCGTATTAAAACTGAACTACAACCCGGGCTCTCACTCCCCACCTGGGGGCATCCGGATGATCAAGGTAACTTAAACGCCTCACCACATCAAGCCTAAGCACTTTAAATATATTCTCTACACCTGCGCCAGCCTCCATATAAGGCCCGTTATTGAGCGTATAGGTAAGTGGCATACCATTCTTATTTGAAGGGAACTGCAATTGTGAAGGATCATTAGCAGGATTGTTTTCTTCCCTGACACCTCCCCAAAGTGACTTGAAAGATATCACTTCTCTTAACTTTAGCTTTTCCAGCAGGGGCACTTTGTTAAAAAAGAAGCCGTTGAAGTGATGATCAACATTGATACTTGCATAATGATCGCTGACAAACTCCAGAAAATTCATCATATTGTATGATTCCAATTGAAGGGCATAGCTTTGATTGGCATGATGAATATCCAGTAACGGATAAGGCAATTTGCCAAAAATATATCCGCCTTCCGCCTCAACATCGGTAAAGCCTAATTGCGACAGATAAAAACGTTTGGTAATGTTGGCAGTCACATTCTGGTAATTATAACCTCCTTTTAAAAAGTCTTTGATGCCTTCCTGGTACCGGAGCGTAAAAATCGGGTATTTATCAGGTATAGGTGTACGGTATAGCTTACCCTGGTAAAATTTTTCATGTGGCGCATACCGTAACTCCATGGATAGCTCAGTGGTTTGCAAGTTATTGATATTGTGAACCTGACTATTTAAGATGTTCTGGAAATACAACACGCCGGCCGGGCTTTGATTCCAGCTTTTCAGCTCAAATTTGTACGAAAAATGATTAAGGTATTCATGTACATAATCCACCCTGAAAATATCATTATAGGTATAAATTTCATTTAAGCCTCTTTTAAACGACATCAAAAAGTTATCTTCCTGAACAAATTGCAGCTCCTGCCCGGGTACCTTTGTATCGTGCTGAACGCTGGCCCTTACATATTCCTGCGGAAAAGAATAGATCGATTTATCATTCAGCGAATAGGTTCCGCTTAAAAAATATTTAAATTTTTCATCCTTAAAACCGTAGGCGCCATAGGTTTCAAAGTAATAACGTTTGCTTAAGGCAGTAGTTGTACGTCCGCCTAACCGTAACCTGAACCCTTCAACCGGGTTAAAATTGTAAAAGGTATTTACCGGCCCTACTTCAAACGGGCCTAAATCATCATATCCTGCAACAAAAAGGGTAACCAGCTTCATTGTCCGTTTAAAAGACGGGATGGTCTGCAAACTATCAATGTTTTTGTAAATATTAGCCTGCCAGGATTTAAGCGTATCTGGCCGGTTGACCTTCCAGAAATCGTCACCTTTTTCCTTGGCATTATAGGCTATCATTTGTGCCGGCCCGGAATATACCTCCTGCGGCCTTGGTTTGTTGGTGGCAAAGTTGTTAATGACCACTATCCGCTCGCCGTAAATGCCTCCCCCTTTATTTTTATTTAGCCCAAAGTCTATTTTCAGGTCGCTTTGGCTCAGGCGGTAACGGCCACCTTCAGTTTTTTCAAATTGAAGGATAGTCTGCATTTGGCGTACAAAGTTGAGGTTTATATGCTTATTTACAGATAACAGGGCTTTTTGTACCGCATAATTACCATCCATCGTGATGTAAATTTTTCCGGCAAACAGCATATCGGTAGTATTCCTGGGGGTAAAACTGAGTTCTATCAACTGCGGAGTTACATCTTTTATCGTATCAGTGATAAAAAATTTATAGAACGATGGCGCACCATCGGCGATGGGGCTTAGTAGCTGGTTTCCAAGCAGGGGGATATTGTTATCATATATTTCAATATCCATGTACATGCGATTAAAATAAGTCTTCAGCCCCTCGTTATCTATAAAGTTTTCATCATACTTAACCTGCTTATTTGCCTGTATCACCTGTTTCTTGGCATAGGGCGATTTCCTGAAATAATTGTCGGAAAGCTTTTCTTCCATATAAACCGGCAACAGGTTTTTCCCGCCGATAGCAGTAGAATCCTGTTCGGTAAAAAGAAACTGGTAATTTTTAAATATTTTTTTACTTTTAAACTTTTCAGAAAGATTACTCAGTGAAAAAATCATTCTCTCATACTGCTGGTATTCGGCGTAGTTAAAATTTTCTACCCGGTTCTGATCTTTATGGGCGATCACTTTGCGTATAAGCTCTACAGCAGGATTATTTTTATTGGTATACCTGGCCTTTTTGCCAGATTTAATCACTACTTCGGTAAGCGTTCTGCGGTCTTCGCTCATCGAAATATCAACAACCTGTGCCTTTCCGGGAATAATATCTTTAAAAATGGTTTTATAACCTATAAAGGAAACCCTGATGCGGGAAAAATTCCCGTCACCATTTAACAGGTAGTTTCCCTGGTTATCGCTGCTTTGTCCAATGTTGGTACCTTCAAACGAAACCGTTACTGACGGCATAGTTTCATGTGTGCGGGCATCCGTTACTGTTCCTTTAATTACAGTATTTTGAGCATACACAAATAAAGTGGTACTCAATAAAACCAACAGTAATAATATATTTTTACTTAACAGGGATGTGATTAGCTTTTTCATAAAAAAAGAATTAATTGATAAAAGATAAGGTCCGTCCCAGCATGGGTAAATTGTTTTTGCTGCCAGCCAGCACTTTGAAATTTAAAGCTGCCGAACCTTTAGCAGCCAGGTTTAAAACTGAAGATCCATATACGCGCACGGTAAGCATAAAAAACTCCATATCAATATCAGCACCCAATAAATTCTGCTTTAAAAGCACATTAAAAGCGTCCATAAAATATTTAGCAGTTAATTTTCCTGTGGCATTTTTTAAAATGCTATCAGCAGCGTTTAAAGCCGGCGACAAGTAAAATTTACTTAAATGAGTACGAATAGCTTGTTCAAGCGGAACGTTTGGGCGATAGGCTATTCCGCTTTTGGACGGAGTACCGAATGTATTGTGTAATTGTGCAGCAGTTTTCATCTTTACTGAATTGATACACAAAGGTAAACCAAGTTGACTAAATTAGTCAATCAGATTGACTTTTTTATTTGAGTTTTTCCACCTTATTACATTATGATGATTATCCATGGCTAACCGGTGACAATACGGGATACTCACGCCTGTTATACCCTGGATTTTGGCATCGGAATGTCGGTTTCTATAGGGTGACGCCAAAAAATCAAACCCCCGGTTATTAGCCTGTATAATTAAGTATTACTGATAACTGCTGCTTGATATAGCAAAGCTGGAGTAGTAAGTTGAGATCAATATTTCTATAAAAATTTTGACTCAAAATCATTTCAATTTTTAAAAACTAAAGAAAATTGCCAATGTTATTTCTTTAAAGGAAATACGAGAAGTTTATTTAATCATTAATTAATTATTCATTATGGAAACGCAAGCAATGCAAAAATCGGATTCAAAATTAAAGGAATTCTTTGTTGACCAGTTAGAAGACCTTTTATGGGCGGAAAGGAAACTCGTTAAAACCCTGCCAAAGATGAGCGAGGCCGCTACTTCCGGACAGCTAAAGGACGCTTTTACAAACCATTTAACCCAGACAGAAGAACACGTTAACCGACTGGAGCAAATTTTTGGAATAATTGGCGAGGACGTGGATACCACTAAATGTGTAGCAATGGCAGGTATAGTGGACGAAGGAGAAGACATTATTGACGACACAGATGAAGGCACTGCTCAACGGGATGTAGGCCTTATTTTTGCCGGACAGAAAGCAGAGCACTATGAAATAGCTTCTTATGGCGGTATGGTGACCCTGGCAAAAACGTTAGGTTATAATGACGTTGCTGGCATTTTAAGCCAAACCCTTTCTGAAGAAAAGGAAGCGGATGCCCTGCTTACACAAATCGCCGAAAACGATATTAATTACCAGGCCAGCAATGAGCCATCCGAAAAAGGGATGTTTTCTTAATTTCAAAGAATTAACAGCAAAATAAGACACCCGCCGCATTTAAATACGGCGGGTGTTTTATTTTGTATCCAGCTTTTAAGCAATATAGTATTATAACAAAATATTGACATAACCTTCTTGCTACCCGCTCGTATAAACACCGAGTTCCAGCTGGAATTCTTTTGTCGATGAAAAAAGTAGTTATAGCGTTAACCGCAACCGTATTACTCGCCGCAACCGCAATAATTATTACGCATTATTATTCAATTAAAATGCTGTCGGCCAGCAGGGCCTACACCAACTTTGAATCCCAGTACTCCAAAGGCGAAAAAGATGCATCAAGGCATTTAATGAGCTATATATATTCGCATGATGAAGTTGACTATCTATCATTTAAAAATGACATCAGTAAACCCATTGGGGATAAAATAGCCCGTAATGCCCTTATTGCTAATAAAGACACCAGGATAGCACGAATAGGCTTTTTAATGGGTAATAATAATGCCAGGGATTTACCTGAGCTGATCTGGTTTTTCCAGAAACTCAAGGGCACGCTGTTTTTTGATAGAGCAATACAAGCATGGCAACAAGCTGATATACTGGTAGAAAAGCTGAATACAATTGGCACTGCGGCTTACCGCGATATCCACTCAGGCAAACCTGTTGATAAACAAGGCCTGATATTAGCTATCAACACCATATCCGACAATCTTACTATCAAGCAGCAAACTTTTGCGGAAACACTGGGCGAAACTTCACGCAAGGTTGATGACTATGTCATTATCGCCGACCTCGTAATCTCGGTAATCATTATTCTTTCTGCCGCTTTGCTGGCCGGCCTCATGCTATGGAAACTGCATACTTCAAAAAAATTGATAGTTGATCAAAACTTAGCGCTTCAAAATATAAATGAGCGGATAAACAAGTTTGCTTATATCATAACACATGATTTGCGTTCGCCGCTGGCTTCGTTAACCGGGGTAGTTAATGTAATGGAACGGGAAAAAAACATAAACAACATTCCGGAATACACCGCCATGATGAAAGAAAGCCTTTTATTGCAGGATAAATATATACAGGATGTTTTAAATACTATACGCGACGTAAATGAGGGTCCGGCGGAGCTTTGTAATATAAATCAGATTGTGAATGATGTAATAAGCCAGAACAACTTCTTCCCCGAAGGAACCAAAGTGAAATTTTTAAGTGAACTTGAAATATGGGAAATGAAATCAAATATTACCGGATTAAAGGTGATATTTAATAATTTAATATCCAATGCTATTAAGTATGCAGACTTTAGTAAATCTGAACAATGGATTAAAGTAAAATCCTATCGCACCGGACAGCAGTATGTTATTGAAGTCGAAGACAATGGATTAGGAATAGAGCCTGGTCTTCGAAACAAAGTTTTTAATAAATATTTTAAATCAGGCATTAACAAAAAAAGTACAGGACTGGGTTTATATTTCACCAAACAAACCGTTGAAGAAATGAATGGCACTATAACTGTAAAATCATCTTCTGGCGGCGGAACTTCATTTATCGTTTCATTGCCGATATAATTAAGATAGTTTTTGAAGAATTATCAACCGTGATAATTTTTGAAGATATACATTAAAAGCAAACAACCCTTTTATTCTATTAGTGCTGGTTACCTGAACCATTTAACTGGTAGCAGCCCATATCTTTTCCCGGAGGAGTAATAAAAACGCCATTAGGGTTTTCAAAATTTAAGATATACTGATTTCCTGTTTTAATCCTGTACCGGCAAAAGAAAGCGCTTTTATAGCTGCATCGCCAAAATCAAGGTGTGTCCATTTAATGACTACCAGTTTTGAAGTTAAACTTGCGTAAATACCACCCCAACCGCCAGCGTAAGTCGAGTCTTGACCCCGATATAGCTAACTTAACATTAAATTAACTGGCCGTATACATTACTTTGGTAGGTTCGCCGGGTAAGAGCAATTTATTTTCTAAACCCATTGATTATAATTGCTTGCCAAATAACACTTGCTATTTATAAATCCCCAAGATCAACAATTCATCTTTTATGCAATTTCACCCATTTAGAATTCAAAAACCTTTCGTCGGTTCAATAATCTCATTTATAATAGTTGCGCTTTTTTCACTCAGCCCTGAAAGCGCGATATGCCAAAATACAGACAATAATGTGGTACAAATGGTATTCACCTCTGACGCTCATTATGCACTTACCCGAAAAAATTTCCAGGGCGACACCAATGTGAACGCCCGGGTGGTAAATGCTGCCATGATTAAAAAAATTAATACGATACCGGAATTAACTTTACCGGAAGATGGCGGCGTTGCTGCTGGTAAAAAAATAGGCGCGGTTGACTATTTAATCCAAACCGGCGATATCGCCAACCGGATGGAAATCCCCTATCAAAGCGCCGCCGACAGCTGGGCTCAATTTGAAACAGATTATATGCACGGCGTAACATTAACAGATCATAACCATATAGCTACGAAGCTGCTGCTCGCGCCGGGAAATCACGATATAACAAATGCAATAGGGTATTACAAGCCAATGAACCCTAAAACCGATCCGACTGTTATGGTTAAAATTTACAACCTGATGCTTAAGCCTGCTCACCCAAAAACTAACGCTGATTATAATTATAGTACTGATAAGATCAATTATTCAAACAATATACATGGTATCCATTTCGTATTTATAACATTATGGCCGGATTCTGCCGAGCGGATATGGATGCAAAAGGACCTCGATACGGTAGCTGCTAAAACACCCGTTATTGTTTTTAGCCACGACCAGCCTACCTGCGAAGCCAAACATTTTACCAATCCTTTGCCGCCGCATAACATGACCGCCCAAAACAAGTTTGAAAATCTAACTGCCGAGCAATACAAAGAAGGCACTACCGCCGCCGGGGATGATGACACCACTGATATAGAACAACGCGGATGGGTTAAATTTTTAAAAGCGCACCCAAATATTAAGGCATATTTTCATGGCAATAGTAACTGGAATGAGTTTTATGTTTACAAGGGTCCTGACAATGATGTAGCACTTAATACGTTCAGGGTCGATTCGCCTATGAAGGGTAAATATTCATCCAAAGATGAAACCAAATTATCATTCCAGCTAATATCACTTGACCCTAAAACTCAAACTTTAACTGTAAGGGAGTGCTTATGGGATGCTGATCCTGCTAACTCATTATCAAATATAGTTTTTGGAGCCAATAAAACGGTGTCCCTTAAGGTAGATTGATTTGTATTAACAATTTCCCGCTATATTATTAGCACTATAACTGAAAGCCTCGTTCACTATGAGGCTTTTTTTATTGATTAAAATCATTTGGAATTTAATAAATAATTCACTTACATTTGCAGTGTACTATTATACTAATACACTATAGCAATGATAGAGATAAAAGGTTTAAATTTTGGTTACAAAAAAAAGCCCCTGCTTTTTAAAGATCTCGATCTTTCTTTAAATAAAGGTCATATTTATGGATTACTAGGAAAGAACGGTGCCGGGAAGTCAACTTTGCTCAAAAATATAACAGGGCTTGCCGCTCCGCAAAAAGGAAGCTGTCTTTTTAACGGAATTAATGTTACCGGCCGCCCCGTATCCGCACTGGAAGATATTTACTTTATTGCCGAAGAACTATTTGTCCCCTCCCTTACCCCTGCCCAGTTTGTTTCAAATACAGCCGGTTTCTATCCAAAATTCAGCAAAAGTGATTTCTATAGTTATTTAAACGTGTTGGATGTTGATCTGGATGCGATAATGGACAAACTATCATATGGGCAGCAAAAAAAGGCAATGATAGCGTTTGGCCTGGCTACAAATACCAGCTTGCTCATAATGGACGAGCCCACCAATGGGCTGGATATTCCTTCGAAAGTACAGTTTCGTAAGCTTATTGCCTCTGTGCTAACTGATGAACGCTGTATTGTTATCTCTACCCACCAGGTTAGGGATCTGGATAGCCTGATAGATACACTTTTAATATTGCATGACCGTGAAATTGTAGTAAACCACCCGCTTGACGAGATCACTGAAAAAATAACATTTGGTGTGTTTAATGACACCAGCGGTTTACACGTCTTATATGAAGAAGAAAGTATGAGGGGCAAAAATGCCATCATTAAAAACACCACCGGTAAATTCAGTAAAATCGATCTCGAATTATTTTTTAATGCTGTCACCAATGGCAGCAGCCCGCTCATAGAAATCTTAAAAGCCAACTAATTATGAACAACATATTTAATACAAAGCGATTTGGGATGCTGCTTATAAAACATACCTCAGAGCATTATAAAACCTACCTGATGTCGTTGGGTGTATTGATAGGGGTAATGGTGCTTGGCGGCAGTTTCATAGTTTATTTAATACCCGGGGGAATAGATAAAGAAGTACAGACGATATTATTTGTGCCGGTATTTTTCTTAGCTGGCACTATTTTTACAAGTACTATTTTTGCTGATTTTGGCGATCAGAAGAAATCCACAGCCGCCCTCACTTTACCGGCATCGCATTTCGAAAAATTTTTAGTTGGCTGGCTATATTCTTATGTGATATTTTCGGTTGTCTTTATTATCAGTTTTTATACAATATTAATAGGACTGTTAAATTTAAAGCACCTACCCCATCAGCGCGTAGAGATTTTTAATATTTTTGTGGAGCCTGCGTCCGGCTTATTCATAATTTTTACTCTTTTACACAGTCTTGCTTTTTTCGGTGCTATCTGTTTTAAAAAATTTCATTTTATAAAAGCAGGGTTTGGCTTTTTTATCTGTGCCGGCATACTTACAGTGTTTAATACCTGGTTTGTAAAAGCATTATTCCAGCGGGATGTACGGCCCGCTGTACCATTCAGCAATGTTATGTTTTATGAAGATACTAGATTTATGGCGGTTACCACTGGTCGCCATGAAGATACTTTTGTATCGTACCTTATAATTATAGTATCTATAATTTTTTGGACAGCTACTTACTTCAGGTTAAAAGAAAAACAGGTTTAAGGGATTGGATGATGGAATTTAAAGATAATGAAGCCATATACCTGCAGATAGCAGCTTACGTATGCGATAACATACTGATGGATAAATTGCCGGCCGAACAAAAAATACCCTCGGTACGCGACCTGGCAATCGAGCTGGAAGTTAATCCGAATACAGTAATGCGTTCTTATGAATTTTTGCAAAAGCAGGAAGTGATTTATAATAAGAGAGGCCTGGGCTTATTTGTAGCCCCGGAAGGATACGAGCGGGTAAAACAACTGCGTAAAGAACGCTTTCTGCAACAGAATTTACCCGAACTGTTCAAAAACATTTACCTGCTGGATATTTCGATGTAAGAAATACAAGAACGGTATGAAAACTTCAAATCAGCGAATTACACATCAACATCAGACAAAAAGAACCATGAAAACAAGTAATAAACTTCTGTTAACTGCTATTATCATAACCCTTGTCTCCTTGGTATTTTATGACCTGATGCTTAAATCATCCTATTTAAAAGGTGATTATAAAGACCCGTTTAAAGATTACGTCTCATTAAATTTTAAGGACTTTAAAACAATCGACCTGAGCGCTTCAACTGCTGCAAACATCATTTTAAAGCAAGGGCCTTTTAGTGTTCGTATGGATCCATCCGCTGCTGACTTTGTTAAAATAAGCCAAAATGCCGGCACGCTTCATATCGACGCTGCATTTAGCGGGAGCTTCAATAATCCCCGCGCAGCATATGTGCTGGTAATATCTTGTCCGGATTTAAAACAATTTAATGCTGATGCAAGGTACATGGCCGGCGACCAACCGGTAATAGATACCCTGGCAAGCGAAGATTTTAAGTGGCGCCCATCCATTATCAGCGGATTTACCCTGGATAGTTTAACCATAACAGAAAAACATGCTGCCTCAATTATTCTAAAAGGGAACAAAATAAGAGCGCTTAACGCCGTTATCGGTATAGATAATGGAAGCCGTTCAAATATGACAATTGCTGATGACAACCAATTGCAGAGTGCGGAATTAAATATACTCAATAAAAGTCAGCTCAGGTTAAATGGCGCTGCTATCAATAATCTGAAATATCAGTTAGCCGATAGTGCAAAACTCATATCAACAGGCACCTCGCAGAATTTAATAAAAAATAATCAATCTAAATCTTATCACAAATGAAACTGGTAATTAACTCACTCTCTAAAACTTACGCAAACGGTGTACATGCGCTAAAGGACGTTTCGCTTACACTAAATAATGGCATGTTTGGTTTACTGGGGCCAAATGGCGCGGGTAAATCATCGCTGATGCGTACCATAGCAACCTTACAGGAAGCAGACAAAGGCAGCATCTACCTGGATGACCTGGATGTATTAAAGAACAAAACCGAAGTACGACAGTTGCTCGGCTACTTACCCCAGGAATTCGGTGTTTATCCCAAAATATCTGCCGAGCGTATGCTGGATCATATTGCTCAGTTAAAAGGTGTAGGGAATAAGGGCGAACGAAGGGATCTGGTGGAGGGTTTACTCGAAAACGTTAATCTTTCAAAAGACAGGAGAAAACATCTGGGCACGTTTTCTGGGGGAATGAAGCAGCGCTTTGGCATTGCGCAGGCCCTGATCGGTAATCCTAAACTGATCATCGTAGATGAGCCTACCGCCGGTCTTGATCCTGCGGAAAGAAATCGTTTTTATAATTTACTAAGCCAGTTAGGAGAAAATACTATTGTAATTCTATCTACCCATATTGTCGAAGATGTAAGCACGCTTTGCTCCAACTTTGCTATTATTTGCCAGGGCGAAGTATTGTATACCGGCGATCCTGAAACCGCCGTAACCGAGATGGAAGGCAAAATATATACAAAGGCAATCAATAAAGCTGAAATAGGATTTTACAGGGATGATTACAATGTAATATCAACCCAGTTAAAAACCGGTAAATTGCATATCAGAGTCTTAAAGGAAACCGATCCCGGGAACGGATTTGCGCCTGCTAGTCCAAACCTGGAGGATGTTTACTTCAGCAATATTGCAACCCGTGTAGATGTGAATACAATTTAACTGCTATAAACCAATAAGTTATGTTCTGGAAAATATTTTTGTTTGAGATCCAAAACAGGATCAGAAGGCCTGCGGTATACTTATATTTCGTGGCAGCGTTAATTTTTACCATATTTACTTTTGCCACCGGCTCCTTGCCCGCAGGCGAAAAAGAGCACTATAATGCCCCTTATCTCATCGCTTTATGGTGCGCTGGTATTACTATGATGATGATGCTGATAACATCATCCATAATGGGGACACCTTTATACCGCGATATCGAGTATAATACAAAGGATTATTACCTTACTTACCCTATAACCAAAGCCGGTTATTTCTGGGGCCGGTTTTTAGGCTCTTTTGTATGTATGCTGTTTATTAGCTGCGCCATTATGTTCGGAATATTGATTGGAACCAAATTAGGACCGGCCATGGGCTGGCGAAGCGCTGAACACTATGGGCCTAATCACTTAATTTATTACCTGTATCCCTATTTTACAATTGCCCTCCCCAACATCATCTTTACCTCCTGCCTTTTTTTTGGACTGGTTGCCATCACGCGCAATGTAAAAGTGATCTATAGCGGTGGTATCCTGCTGTTTTTGGGCTATTTTATTTCTATATTCTTTCTGAACCATACCAATAATGCAACTGTAATCACCCTGTCAGATGCATTCGGACTCAATGGCGTGCGGCTTCAATCAAACGGTTCAACTGCTGCTCAGCAAAATACTACGTTATTACCTGTAAGCGGTTTATACTTGTTAAACCGCATTATATGGTCGGCCTTGGGATTGGTAATTTTAATATACACCTATTTAAAGTTTAATTTTGAAAAATTCTTTAGTGGCAAAAGAGATAAAGCAGCTATCGATGACATCACGACAAAGGAAAGGCGCACCCAAATATTAAAGGTAAAAAGCAGCTTCAGCGGCACCTATAATCGCAGTACACTTTTTAATCTTACCAAAATTGAGCTGAATAACATAATTCGCGATAATTACTTCTGGATAATTCTTGGCAGCGGCCTGGTATTTTTAGGATTTGTATTCTGGATGGGAGATAATTTTGATGGCGTTCCTGTGTTTCCGCGCAGCATCATGTTCCTGGATACTTTTAATTCGGTTTTTCTGTTCTTCATATTTTTCATTATCGTTTTTTACACCGGCGAAACCCTCCACCGCGACAGGGTAACGCGCTATGCTTTTATCAATGATTCATTGCCGCCCCCTAACTGGGTTTTAAATGGCTCAAAGCTCATCGCATTGCTTTTTATGGGATTTTGCCTTGCCTTTATACCCCTGGTTCTTGGTGTCCCTATTCAAATAATCAAAGGGTTTCACCAGTTTAATTTTTCGGTTTATTTCATGTATATTTTTACCATTATCCTGCCCCGGCTGCTGGAGATGGTAATGTTTGCGTATGCGGTACATGTAACTATTAATAACAAGTTTGCAGCACATGGTATAGCAGTGTTCCTTTGGGTTGCCTTATTCTTTTTGCGGGATTCGGGTATATTTAATTATAATATGTTGCTTTACTCTTATACGCCCTGGTATGGAGTATCAGATATGGATGGGCTGGGCCACATGGCTAAACCTGTTTACTGGTTTAATATTTATTGGCTGTTGGATGGTGGCTTGTTGATCATTGTTGCGGCCCTATTTTATTATCGCGGCGTAACATCATCTTTTAAAGAAAGACTGCAGCTGGTTGGCGAACGTTTCGATACAAAAACGCGGTTATTTGCGGCAGTTGTTTTCCTTGCCTTTTTGGTAGTCGGATCTTATATTTATTATAATGTTAACTACTTAAATGTTTTTTTAACAAAAAGTGAAAGTGAAAATCGAGCCATCAGCTATGAAAAAAAGCTGAAACCCTATGCGAACTTGCCGCTGCCCAAAGTAACACGCATTAAAATGTACGCCGACCTCTTTCCCGATAAACAGCAACAATTTGTCAAAGCATACGTGACCATCGTTAACAAAACCAATCAGCCTATATCTAAACTCTTATTAGATGGCGATGAACTCACTGATTATTCTATTAAAATAAATAATAGGGCCGTGCCCTTTACATATCCGTTAATGTATCAGCGGGGGTTTCTCAATTTTTTGAGGCCAAAACAAGATACGGCCGATTTTCGTCTTTACCAATTTGAAAAGATTTTAGCCCCCGGCGATTCAGCTGTGCTGGAAATAAATTCATCCGTAATCTATAAAGGCTTCAGTAATGGGCTCTATGGCGAGAAACTGCTTCGGAACGGCACCTTTTTTACGGGAGGCTTGCCGGGTTTGGGTTATGATGATGACGACGAAGTAAGCAGTCCATATGTACGCAAGGAATCCCATCTCCCGCCTAAAAAGAACGAAGATATTGAACAAAATGATCCCGAAGGCATAAGTACACTAAAGACTGGTAAAGCCTCAGACCTTTTAAGTTTCGATCTTACTGTCAGTACTTCCGGCGACCAAACAGCCGTGGCACAAGGCATTTTGCAAAAGCATTGGCAGCAAAACGGGCGTAACTATTATCACTATGTTCAAACAAACCCGGGCATGTATGCACCTTTGGCTGCGGTGTCAGCAAGATATGCTGACCTTCATGACAGCGTCCTGTTAAACCAGGGGCATAAGGTTGACATTAGCATTTTCTATCATCCCGCACATAAAGCAAATCTCGGTCGTTTTATGGCTGCGTATAAAGATGGGCTGCATTACTTCGATAATGCCTATGGGGCATACCCTTTTAAAAATATCAGGCTGGCAGAAACATCTGTCTTTTCACCAAGGATGGGTTCGTCGGCAACCTTTGATACTTACGCCGAATATTTTGGATGGAATGCCGATTTCAATAATCCCAACCAAAATGACTTTTGTTACTTCAATACTGTACAGCAACTGGCACAGCAATGGTGGCGTTTCCAGGTGGCCCCAAATAACACGGTAGGTTCATTAGTTATTCCCGAAGGGCTAGCAAGATACAGCGCCCTTGTAATGACTGAAAAAAAATATGGAAAGAACAATATGAAATGGATCCTGCAAGATCAGCTTTGGGCCTACCTATGGATCCGAACCCGGCTGGAAGAAAAAGAACATCCGTTGATAAAAGCAAATCAATGGTTTGAGTGGGGTGGTAAAGCAGGAGTTGTGCTATATGGCTTAAGGGATCTGATGGGCGAAGACAGCTTAAACAGCGCATTGAAAGAATTTAAAAATGCCTACGTTTTTAAAAACAAACCGCCATTTGCAGGAACAAATGATCTGTACCGTTACCTGCAAAAACATGTACCCGATTCTTTGCAATACTATTTGACAGATAACTGGCAAAAAATCACTTTATACAACAATAAAATGGTTAATGTGACCTCAGCATCCACCGGTAACAAAAATGAATATAAAGTTACGATGAAGATAAATATCGAAAAAGCTTATATCGATGGCAAGGGAAACGATATTCCAGCCAAACAGATGAATGACTATATTGATATTGGTATTTTTGGAGCGGAAACAAAAAACAAGGACGGCCGCAATCAAACCAACCCACTGTACCTTAAAAAATATAAACTTGCCGCCGGCGAACACACTGTAACTATTACAGTAAAAGGCAAACCGGTAAACGCAGGCATAGATCCCTATAATAAACTCATAGACCGAATGCCCAATGATAACATAAAGGACATCGGAAAGATTTAAAGCATTTTTATAAACTGCCACATACAACCCTTTAGCTAGCGCTAAGGGGTTTTTTATTTTTCTAATCTCACCAAAAGCTATAAGTAATTAAATGTGAAAGAGCCGTCGATTATTGCAAAAAGCAGCCGGAAAACACCTCGCATATTTTCCGGCCCCAATTAACTTATTAACCGCCTTATTATTAATCAATAATTAATTAATAATAAATCAGATTTAATTTTTAAAGAACAAAATTGCATCAAAAATGTTGTCAAAATACGCCACAATCATTTTTCCCAATAAACGCAGCAACTTGTAAAGGAGACATTACAAAAACATTATTTCTTTAAAAGAAAATACCAGAGCGGCTTTACCGATTTAATTCATATTAAACTAATATTAATTTATTTACTCAATGAAAAAAATTCTACTATTGAATTTGTGCATTTTGTTATTAGCTGCAACCCGGCTATTTGCACAAAGTCACCCCGTAACCGGTAGGGTTACGGGCAAAGACGACGGCAATCCGTTACCAGGTGTAACGGTAACCGTAAAGGGTACAAATACCGGAACACAAACCAATGTTGATGGTAAGTATTCAATAAACGTTTCTAACGGTGCTCAATTAACATACAGCTTTATTGGTTATGTAACTCAAACGGTTACTGTCAATGGCGCTGTCATCAACGTGGCTTTATCCCCTTCCAGCCAGCAATTGGGTGAGGTGGTTGTTACCGGTGCATTAGGTATTACGCGCACACGAAACCAACAAAGTTATGCGGCACAACAAGTGGCCGGCGACGAGGTTAGCAAACAACGTTCCGCAAATTTTATTGATGGATTATCCGGCAAAGTATCGGGCCTGGAAATTCGCCAGAACAATACGTTGGGGGGATCAACAAATGTTGTGCTTCGTGGTTATAAATCCATAACAGGAAATAACCAGGCACTTTTTGTAATTGATGGGGTGCCTATTGGGAATGATAACACTAACGGCAGCAATCAGCAATCCGGCGGAGGAGGTTACGATTACGGTAGCCCGGCATCGGATATCAATCCTGATGATATTGAAAGCGTAACTGTTTTAAAGGGTGCGGGAGCATCGGCATTGTATGGTTCACGCGGCAGCAACGGCGTTATATTAATTACCACCAAAAAGGCTAAAAAAGGCTTGGGTATTGTTATTAATTCCACTGTTAGCGTTGGCCAAATTGATAAATCAACTTTCCCTCAATACCAGAAACAATATGGTGCCGGATATGCCCAATACTTCAACACAGCTAACGTGTTTGGCAATCCCAATGCACAGATTGCTCCAACTGCTGATGACGCTTCCAACGGTACGGCATTTGATCCCAACTTACTAATCTATCAATGGAACGCATTCGATAAAACTTCACCATATTATGGTAAAGCTACGCCCTGGGTTGCCGCTAAAAATGATCCTACAACCTTTTTTATAAAGCCGGTATCCACTGATCAAAGCATCATGATCACAAACGGCAATGAGAATGGCACGTTTAAGTTGGGCTTTACAAAAAGTATTGAAAACGGTGTTATACCTAATAACAAGCTAGATAAAAACCTGGTTGATATGGCTGCGACCTATAACATCACACCAAAGCTAACTGTTGGCGGTAGTATTAATTTTTATAATACAAATGGCACAGGCCGCGGCGGAACCGGTTATGATGGTACCAATTCAGACAACCGGAACGTAATGACTAATTTCAGGCAATGGTGGGAAACGAACGTGGATGTGCAGGAGTTAAAAGCCGCTTATTTAAGGACCAACTCCAACATAACCTGGAATATGGCCGATCCTGGTCATGGGAATACAAGCCCGGCATTTTGGAACAACCCATACTGGGTGGTTGATCATAATTTTGAAACCGACACCCGGAACCGGTATTTGGGTAACATTAACGTGAGCTATAAACCTACTTCATGGTTAAACATTACCGGCAGAACTTCGTTGGATACTTATTCTGAGTTAGACCAGGAGCGATATGACGTTGGCAGCATTGGCGTACCCTATTATTCAAGATATGATCATACTTACACTGAAACGAACTATGACCTGTTAGCTACTGTGAATAAAGATCTTTCCAAAAGCTTTAATCTGAAAGCGTTATTAGGCACCAATATCAGGAGAGATTATGAAAACAGCATCCTTGCAAGTACGAATGGTGGTTTGATAGTACCCGGCTTGTATTCATTATCCAATACTTTAAGTTCACCATTATCGCCAACTGAATATGATGCCAAAAAAGAAGTTAACGGCATTTTTGCAGGAGCAACATTTACATGGAGAAATATGCTGACGCTGGACGGCACAATACGAAGAGATCAATCCTCAACTTTACCTGCATCAAATAACGTTTATTATTATCCTTCTGTATCGGCAGGCTTTGTTTTTTCGGAACTGCTTAAAGAGTACAAATGGCTTTCCTACGGAAAAATAAGGGCCAGTTTTGCGCAAGTAGGTAGCGATGCGCCTTTGTACAGTACGTTAGATACTTATACAATTAACCCACCATTTGGTGCTAATCCTCAAACGGTTGCCAGTGTTACCAAAAACAACGCAAATTTAAAACCGGAGCAAACCAGGAGCAGTGAAGTGGGTTTAGAATTAGCATTTTTTAAAAACCGCCTTGGTTTTGATGGAAGCTATTACAGCACTAAAACATTTAATGAAATATTGCCTGTTAATGTTTCGGCTGCAACAGGGTATACCTTTGAATTCCTGAATGCCGGTTCTGTTCAAAACAGGGGGATTGAACTATCTTTAAATGGTACACCTATATTAACAAACGGCTTTAGCTGGAAAATTGCTGTAAACTTTACTGCAGCTAAAAATAAGGTTACTTCATTATACAAGACTGCAACCGGCCAGGAAGCCAGCAACCTTCAGCTGGCTAGTTTTCAGAATGGGGAGTCACTTAATGCGCCCCTGGGTCAGCCTTTTGGCACTATCAGAGGAACTGATTATGTTTACAATTCAAAGGGACAAAAAATTGTTAATGCCAATGGGCAATATCAGATAACTCCAAACTCAAATAATAACATTGGTAATACCAACCCGGATTGGACCGGTGGTATCAACAATAGCTTCACCTATAAGAATTTCACGTTAAGTTTCTTGATTGATATCCGCCACGGTGGCTCTATTTTCTCAAACGACCTTGCTTATGGATTAGCTGACGGTATTTATCCTTTAACAGCGTATACGAACGATTTAGGAAAGCCGGTACGTAACACACTCGCAAACGGAGGTGGTTTTATCCGCCCGGGCGTTTACGCTAACGGGCAGCCCAATACTACCAGGGTAACCGGTTATAATTATGGTGACTTTGGAGATGGCACCGGCTTATTACCTATGTCAGCATTTGTGTATGATGCAAGTTACGTAAAGTTGCGCGAAGCATTAATAGGATATTCACTACCCTCGTCCACCATTGGAAAACTTGGGCCGGTTAAAGAAGTTACTTTCCAGCTTATCGGCAGAAACTTATGGATAATTCATAAAAACCTGCCCTACGCTGATCCTGAAGAAGGTTTAAGCGCAGGTAATTTACAGGGTATACAAGAAGGTGCTTACCCAACCACGCGCACCATTTCACTTAACTTAAAAGTACGTTTCTAATCAAATACAGATATGAAAAAAACAGCATTAATTTTTGTATTGATGTCGATATTATCGGCCTGTACAAAAGATCTGACGAGCCTAAACGTCGATCCCAAACATCCGTCAGTAGTACCGTCCTTTACCTTGTTCACCAACGCCGAAAGGGTTATGGCCAACACAGTGACATCAGCGAATGTGAACTTAAATATATTTCGCTTAATTGAGCAGCAATGGACCGAAACTACTTATTTAAATGAAACGGATTATCAAATAACCTACCGCAAGCAGCCCGATTTGATATGGAGTACATTTTACAGTGGTGTTTTAATAAATTTTGAAAAGGCAAAGTCATTTATTCAAACCGATGTAAAGGATGCCGGTACTCAAAAAAACGAAACAGCTATCACTGACATACTTGAAGTTTATTCGTATTACTACCTGGTTACCACCTTTGGTAATATTCCTTATTCACAGGCATTGAATATAAATAATCCTTTCCCTGCATATGACGATCAAAAAACTATTTATTACGACTTGTTATCCCGTTTAGATGCCGATATCGCAGCATTAAAAGTAGGATCCGGAAGCTTTGGCGCAGCAGACTTAATTTACAATGGCGACCCCGCCAGCTGGATAAAATTTGCAAATACCTTTAAGCTTAAAATGGGTATCACCATAGCAGATTACGATAATACGAAAGCAAAAACTGTAGTTGAATCGGCAGTAACAGCGGGGGTATTTACATCAAATAGCGATGATGCGGTGTTACAATATACCTCAACTCCGCCTAATACTAATCCGGTTTGGGTTGACCTGGTGCAAGGTGGCAGGCATGATTTTGTTGGCACCAGCCAGTTCATTAACCTGTTAAATCCAAATACGCCCACCCAGGACCCGAGATTACCATTTTACTTTGCAGTAAATGCAAACGGCCAATATGTTGGCGCTGATAATGGTTCAGGTAATGGCGGTATTGTTTACAGTCAATTTTCATTACCATCCGGACCACTGCTAACGCCGGGCTCCGTTGGGAAAGTAACAAACCCTGACTTCCCGGCTGACCTGCTGGATTACTCTGAAACCGAATTTAACCTGGCTGAAGCTGCCTCAAGAGGTTATAACGCTGGTGGTTCTGTGGTATCGCATTATAATAACGCTATCACTGCCTCCATAGTTTATTGGGGTGGCTCCGCAACCGATGCTGCCACCTATTTACTGTTACCAAACGTTTCTTATACTACGGCAACTGGCAATACTGCTTTACAAAAAATTGCACAACAGGAATACATTGCTCTTTATAACCGCGGTTGGGATGCCTGGATCGTAAACAGACGGCTTGCCTACCCGGTACTGGCTCCACCTGCAAATGCATTTAGTGCTTACCCACTGCGTTTTACCTACCCTATCAGTGAGCAAAACGTAAACGTTGTTAATTACAACAAAGCGGCTTCTGCTATTGGCGGAGATTTGGTAACTACCAAGTTGTTTTTTGAAACCCGGTAGTTTCAATTAAACCCAGTTAAAAGGCCCGCATCACTTCTACGATCCGGGCCTTTTGTTAGTATCAAATTACTTTTGAGGTAAGCTATAATAATGGTGACAGCAGCCGTGCAATTTTTTCGGGTAATTGTTTAAATAGGGTGCGCTTTTTCCAGGTTTTCGGGTTGATCTTTACCGCATCTTTGAGGTCATCATAAAATGCATCCCTTAACTCACCGGCAACTTTTTTATCGTAGATCATGCTGTTCACCTCAAAATTAAGCTCAAAGCTTCTGTGATCCATATTAGCGCTTCCAATAATGGCCAGTTTGCCGTCGGCAACTATTGTTTTGGCGTGTACAAATCCTTTTTTATATAAATATATCTCAGCCCCACAATCCATAATTGATCCATAATAAGACCGGGCAGCTGCATTTACTACAGCTGAATCTGACTTATCAGGCACCAGGAGTTTTATTTTAACCCCGCTCAGGCATGCCATGTTGATTGCATCCAGCATGCTTTCGCCAGGGATAAAATAGGGTGAAGTAATCAAAATCTCTTCCTCTGCCATGCCAATAGCTTCCATCTGCGAAAACATAATAGTCGGTATATCCGAGTCGGGACCGCTTGCGGCAATCTGAACAATTGAATGTCCGCTTTTGCTTTTAGTGTTACAGAAAAAACCGTCCTCTATTTTCAAACTTTTGCCAGCGCAAAAATTCCAGTCACAAATAAACAGGTACTGTAAATAATATACGCCCGGCCCGTTTATACGTACATGAGTGTCCCGCCAAAATACAGGGTTATTGTTAGCCGGGTCGTTAATATACCGGTCGCTAACATTTATGCCGCCAACAAAACCGGTACAGCCATCAACCACAATAATTTTTCGGTGGTTGCGGTAATTGGTCCTGTTGGAGAGAGCGATGAATAATATTTTATAAAAAGGATATGCCTCCACCCCACCAGCTACCAGTTCGGGTACCAACGTTTTACGAATATCACGACTGCCGAAATCATCATAAATAAAACGGACCTTGACCCCCTCCGCAACTTTTTGAATCAGTATCTCCTTTATTTGGTTACCGATCTTATCATTTTCAAAAATGTAATATTCTATATGGATATGATGTTGGGCGGCCTTTAATGCTTCAATAACTTCCGGGAACTTATTTTCCCCGTTGAGCAGTAACTTAACTTCATTGTTACCGCTAAGCGGGCTGTTGTCGTTTAACAGCAAACGGGCAAGTTTTTTATGGCTATTTACCTCAGGCTCACCCGTATCCCACGATTTTTCAGACTCTACCTTTATTTTTTCACGGATCTCCCGCAATAACTTATCATCACTTACTATTTTTTTACTGTATAGTTTGTTCTTACGGTAATTAGCGCCAACAGCAAAATAAATGAGCATACCAATTACCGGTAATAAAATGGTAATCAGTAAATAGGCAAATGTTTTACTGGTTGAAACCGTATCATACAAAATACGCAGGCAAATAGCAATTACTATACATATATATACTGCGGCTATCAGTAAAATCCAGTTCATATTATTTTTTTAATGGTGATAATGGATACTTCTTTCCGGCAATACGCATCAGATATGCCTTTAACGTCTTTTTATTCCAGCCGGCCAGCCGGCCGCGCTGTAACAATAATCCGTCGGCATTTCCGGAAGTAAGCGGATAGCTAAATGCAAACGGAGCTTTGGTATCCAGCCATCCATGCCGTTGTTGAAAACGCAGAATATTAAAGTATAAACCATCACCTGACCGTGAAATGGTAAAATAGTCCCCGGCAAATTCTTCTAAATTATGCAGTAAGCTGTTATGAATATTATTGACTAAAGCATAATTTTTAGGGTGATAACCATAATCAACAGGCTGTTTAAAATCGTCCCATATGGAAATATACCCGGTATAATAGCCACTATCTGCCGCAGCAGCAATATACCACAGCATACAATTGAATGGTGCCGGTGTGCTAAAATAGCTATCGGGGTGCAGTTTTTGATTAGCGAAGGATGCCTCGGCCTGGTGATCGGCATACAATTTATTAAAGCACGCAAAGCACAAATAACAAGCGGAAACAATTATACCCGCCCACGCCCATTTCAGGCGCTGTTTATTGGATGTCTTTTTTAACATCAAAAATAAAGACGCCACAACCAGGCTGATGGTAAATAATGGATCGGCAACAAACAATAAATTGATGGAAAAACGGTGATGGCTGAAAGGCTCGAGCAGCCCGGTACCATAACTGTTGCAGGTATCAAGCAGGTCATGCAGTAATAATTGAAAGCAGAAGAAAAAAGCGAGCAATCGAAAAGGTATATTTTCTTTTCGATGAATACTTTTAGCCGCAAGCGCCAGGCCCAACCCAATTACAATAGCGAACGATAAAGAATGTGTGATACCGCGATGGACCAGATAGCTCTTATCCGCAGAAAAAAATTCAGATACAAAAGTATCCGCATCAGGAAGATTTTGGGCTAAAGCCCCCCATAACAAAGCTTTTTTTCCAAGTTTCTTCCCAAGCAAAATTTCCCCGGTGCAGGCCCCTAAAGCTAAATGGGTAACAGAATCCATCGTAAATAAGCAGGTTTGTTTTACTAAAGGGTTAAAGATGAGAAAAGTTTGAATAGAAAATCTTAAAAAACCGGTTATTTAATCAAAGTATACTTTGTGTCCTGCGTTGGCATCGGTTATAAATATAACAGGCCCTTTCTAATGAAAAGGCCTGTTATTATTTGGATCAACTCCTGTTATCTCACATTTCTCGGATCAGGTTTCCATTTTAGTTCATATTCCTTTGGCGGCTCTGCACCCAAAAGATTTTTTACAAAATAATCCCACCGCCGGCGCGTCATATAAGGCGAATACTGCCCATAACCATGCGGGCTGTTTGGGAATACGACAAGGTCATAATCTTTATTGGCGCGCTCCAATGCTTCCACAACCAGCAACGTATTTTCCGGTGGTACATTGTCATCCATCAACCCATGGGCCAGCATTAGCTTGCCTTTTAGGTTTTTTGCATAATTTTGGTTTGCATGGGCATCGTAATTTGAGTTAGCGGCCAAACCGTCATAACGTTCGCCCCAGTCGTCCTCGTAATTTCGGTTATCATGGTTACCAGACTCAGAGATGCCTACTTTAAAAAAATCCGGGTACCGGAACATGGCTGTAGCCGTAGCAAAGCCGCCGCCCGAATGACCCCAGATACCAACACGGGTGGTATCTACATAAGGATAAGTATTAGCAAGCTGTTTTATACCTGTAATTTGATCAGGCAATGTATTTTCCGACATGTTGCCATAGCTCATATCATGGAAGCTTTTCGAACGCAGCGGGTTACTGGTTCCCTCTATTTCTACTACAATAAAACCTAATTCAGCAAGCGCCTGGTTATCACCTCTTGTTGCCGCAAACGACCAGCTACCTACGCTCCCACCTTGCGGACCAGGATAGATATAATCAATAACCGGGTATTTTTTATTAGGGTCGAGGTTGGTAGGGGTATACATTAAGCCATAAATCGCTGTTTTACCATCGTGCGCTTTAACAGAAAAAGGTTTAACCGGATGCCAGCCAGTTGCAACCAACCGCGATACATCTGTTTTTTCCAGTTGGGTAATAAGCTTGCCGTTCATATCCCGTAAAACCGTAACGGACGGTACATCCGGTTGTGAATAACTGTCAATAAAGTATTTTTCCGATGGCGATAAAGTAACCGTGTGGTTCCCTGCTTCGGGGGTAAGCACTGCAAAGTGTTTACCATCAAACCCGATTTTACAAAGCTGGCTAAAATAAGGATTTTCCGGTTCACGCCCGTCTGCTATGAAATACAGCATCCGGTTTTTCTCATCCACTTTAAGCAGACGGGTAACTACCCAGTCGCCTTTGGTAATTTGATTTTTCAGTTTGCCTGTTGAAGCATCATAGAGATAAAGATGGCCCCAGTTATCCCGCTCAGAAAACCATATAATTTCGTTTGAACCGGGCAGGTAGCGCCAGTTAATGCTTCCCCAACCGGATTCATATTGTGTTGGTACAGTTTCTTCAAACACCTCTCGCACGGTGCCGGTAGTGGCATCGGCAATACGCAATTTTTCATTTTTATGGTCCCTGCTGGTGGATACAAAGGCAAGCTTTGAACCATCCGGACTCCAGCAATTGTCATCAAACGTACCGCTGCTTGAAATATCATCACTCAGGGTAGCCCTGTGCGGATCAGGTGGAATCTGTAAAGCGGTCACTTTGGGATTATCGACGTCAATAATAACCCGTTGTATGGTAGCTATTTCTTTGTCGCCCGGCAAAGGATATTTCCATGCTTTTAATGTCGGTTTGCCTACATTTGTAGTAACCAGGTACATATCACTCAGGTTACGTTGGTCCTGTTTAAAAGTGGAGATCTTTTTTGAATCCGGCGACCAGATCAATATCGGGTTACTGCTGTGCTTCCATCCGGCATTATCGGTTGCATAGCCAAAATCCTTTATACCATCGGTAGTAAGCTGTGTTTCTATCCGTGTTTTAACATCACGTACCCAAAGGTTATCTTCTTTTAAAAATGCTTCCTTGGTACCGTCAGGCGACGCAATTGCATTGCCGCCTCTGCCTCTCCTACCCTGCGTAATGCCGGTTTCCGGCCGTTTTGCCGGCGAACCATCAGCAACAACCAGGTAGCTTTGAAGATCGCATTTCCATTGCTTGCCATCAACAGAAAATACAATAGCTTTTCCATCGTCCGAATAAACAAAACCTTGGAACGGCAGCATAGCGGCCTCGTATTGTTTACCGCTCGCAGCCGACAGCCCGGCCGCCAATTTCTGCTGATCAAAAGTAGCAGTACGGGATTTTTTAGCTGGGTCTACCAATATAAATTCGCTGCCGCCCGGGGTTAAGGTGCGATACCAAAACTTATCGCCTTCCAGCCATTCAGGACGTAAGCTGGCGTGGTCAATAAGCGGGTCAATGTTATAGTTCATAAAGCTTTCGGCATGTGCGTAATCTTTTGCTGTGAATTGCCTGCCTTGCTGCGCATGCAAGGCAGTTACCGCTGCAAAAGATATAACCGTTAGTGAAAATCTATTCATAGTTTAAAAAACGTTTTAAATTTAGCTTACCAAACTACTGCTTATTAGCAGCTTTTACAAATATGTTCCTTTATGTAATGCTTTTGTGGCAATTAATCTCTAAACCCCGTCTACTATCAAAAAAAGCCTCTTTTTGTTATAATATTTACATTATTTAGCTATTTATCTTCTCAATTTCTTATTTTCACAGCATATCACCAATATATTATGAGCAAAGCCATAGCCGCATCCCCAACACAATTAAAAAAAACAGCATTTATAAGCCCAATTTATATTATTGGCGCTTTGTTTTTTGTATTTGGTTTTATTACCTGGTTAAACTCGGTATTAATCCCCTATTTAAAAATAGCTTGCCAGCTCAATAACCTGGAAGCATTTTTTGTTGCGTTTGCGTTTTATATTGCTTACCTCGTGATGGCCCTTCCTTCAACCTGGTTACTTAACAAAATGGGCTTTAAAAATGGAATGGCTGCTGGTTTGGTTATTATTGGTATTGGAGCGGTCATTTTTATTCCTGCTGCTTTAACCAGGTTTTATCTGTTGTTCCTGGTGGGGCTTTTTGTACAGGGGGCAGGGCTTGCAGTTTTACAATCGGCATCAAACCCGTATATCACCATTTTAGGGCCGATAGAAAGCGCTGCCAAACGTATCAGTATTATGGGAATCTTTAATAAGGTTGCAGCCGGCATAGCGCCTATTGTCTTAGGTACAATTACTTTGAAGGACGCCGACCAGTTAAAAATAAGACTATTAAAATTATCTCCTTTTGAGAAACAAGCCGAACTTACAACCCTTGCACATAAAGTTATTTTGCCCTATACAGCCATAATAGTAGTATTGTTAATTTTGGCGGTTGCTATCTATTATTCTACCCTGCCAGAGATCGACACAAATAAAGAAGATATTGCTGAAGGCGCATTAGCCGCCAATAAGACAAGCATTTTTCAATTTCCGCACTTATTGCTGGGTGTGTTAACAATATTCTTTTATGTGGGTGTAGAAGTACTTGCCGGTGATTCCGTTATCAATTACGCGTCCAGTATTGGCGTACCGTTAACAACAGCCAAGTTTTTTGCTACCTGTACCTTTTTGGGTATGCTTGCCGGCTACATAGTTGGTATTATTTGTATACCAAAATACTTTACCCAACAAAGTGCCTTAAAAGTATCAGCAATTATTGGTATTGTTTTTTCGCTTACGGCCATTTTTACACATGGCTATGTTTCGGTTTTCTTTATTGCGTTTTTAGGAATCGCAAACTCCTTAATGTGGCCTGCTTTATGGCCACTGGCTATCAACGGCTTGGGCAGATTCACAAAAATGGGTTCATCCTTACTTATTATGGGTGTTGCCGGCGGAGGTGTAATGCCAGTTCTTTATGGTTTTCTTTCAGATAAATTCAGCTCACGCGAAGCCTACTGGATATTAATCCCCTGTTATTTGGTTATATTTTATTATGCTGTAAAAGGGCATAAAGCCGGCATCAACACCAACAAAACAATTACTCCCATTATAGCTTAACACAGCGCTTTTTGTAGTGATATTAGCCGGTAAAAAAAGCGCCCCGAATCTCACAACGGGGCGCCCGATTATCAAATTGATAAATCAACTAAATCCGGATCAATCTCACCTGATCCTTTCTTAAGTACTTAAAGCACTCTAAGGTTTTTATATTCACCGGGTAATGGATGCTGTGCTGCCTCTTGTTTGTTGATGAAGGCCATAACTCTTTTTGTTTCGTCGGGATATATGGCAATACGATGTGTCCGTACCAAATAGGGCACTTCATTTTTTCCACCTTCTGATGCTATCGAAATTACACCCGAAGGCTTTAACGGCATGTGGCAGTCGATACAATTGTTTTTTATTAAAGCACCCAGTTGAGGCGCCATTTTACAGAAATTATGATTAGCCTCACTATGGCATTTCATGCACCTTTGCGAATAGACAACAAGGTTTGTACTTTGATTAGTATGCGGATTATGGCAAGTGGTACAATCCATGTTACTCATTAAAAAACATTTGCTAAAAGCTAACAAACCGTTTTGATTGCCATGCACATCGAGTTTGGCTGGATTTGGATTTTGAGGTAAAAAATTTGGTTCTTTAAACTTCGACAACGTATCGCCCATTTTAAATACAAATGCCGATACTTGAAAAACATCTTTGTTGCTGGAATGACACACCGCGCATGCATCCAGCTTTTGCGCTCTTGTTAATGCTGAAAATTTTGCAATATAACGGGGCGCTTTTTCATTGGGATATTCGGTATGGAAATTCACATGGTTGGCGGCCGGACCATGACACCGTTCACAGTCAATTCCATAAATAAGAGAGCCCTTATCAAATTCAATAACGCGTTTTGCCAAATCGACATGTTGCTGAGGGATTTCATTTATATAAGAACTGTGACATTCAAAGCACCTGCGTAAAATAGGCCTGTTAAAATCAACCTGATTGCCGGAATAGCCGGGACTGTTTGTCCACTTATGCAAAGCATCAAAATATGACAGTGGTAATTCGAATAATTGCTTCCCTTTCCAATAAAGATAGGTTTCGGCCTTAACACCTCCAAAGGTAATATCAAAGCGCTGCGCCTCCATTTCTTTACCATTAAGATAAGCAACCTGGTACAGGCTACTATCCCGCTTTCTCACCATCACTTTCAGGTGATCATTGAATTCGACTGTATTTTTACCTGTAGAAATACTTCCATGTATGGTGTTGACCGAAGCCGGGCGCGAACTTTGAAAATGAGCGGTATGTATATAAGAGTCATAAACATTCTTATGGCATTTTATACATTTATCTGAGCCTGCATAAACCTCATCCCGCGGATCCTTTTTTTCTTTATTGAGGCATTGGGTTAATAACGCACATAATGGCACTAAAAGAAAAATCAAAAAACAAATAGCTTTATTTTTCATAAACACTCATTGCCTTTCTTTACCATTTATAGGTAGCTACAGCACCGGCAGCTAATGTACTTGTCACAATTTTTAAGTTGAATTTAATATTAAAAGTTTGTGCAGTAGTTCCGCTATTTAAAACGATCAGTACTTTTGATCCGTCCGTATTTTTAAAGGCCACATTTGGCAGGATTGTTTCATTATCTGATGCAATTCTTACTGCGCCGGGCCTTACAAATTTTGACGCATGTGCAATAATATAATAAGAAACATTACGGGCAATAAACGATCCTATTGTTAAAGCTCCCTGGCAGGTAGTGCAGCCACCATTGGTATGAGGACCAAAACTTGGATCTGTGGCCAGGTTCCATTCTATTACGTTACGGCACCAGTTACGTGTTGCACCTATAATAACGTTATTTAAATGCCATAACAGGTCACCGCTGAAGGAGCCAGTTGAAGCGGTGTATATTTCTGTAAAATAAAGATTTTTATTAGGATAGGCTGTGTGTACCGGCGTTAATGCACTGATATTGCCTGCATATAAATGGAAAGCGGAGCCGTCAACATATTGATACGCTGCCGGATCAGCAAGTATGGTTAAAGGGTAGTCGGTCCTGTCGGCGTTATGGTCATATATAATAATCCTGGTAGTTAAACCTGCAGCCTTAAACTGCGGACCGAGGTTGTTTTTTACAAAGTTCTCTTCTTCAACCGGCTGCATAACCATGCTTGGGTTGTTGTTGGCATTTAAAGGTTCATTTTGTGGAGTGACGGCATCAATTGTGATACCTTGTTGCTGCATAGCCTGTATATATTTTACAAAATACCTGGCATATGCATCATAATAAACTGTGCTGAGGCTACCCTGGCTAAAACTGTTATTCGTTTTCATCCAGGCAGGGGCAGTCCACGGTGAACCTAATATCTTAATTGATGGATTAATGGCAATGATCTTTTTCAATACCGGTATAAGATCGGTCATCTCTTTACTGATACTAAAATTTTGCAGGTTTACATCCGTGCCTGATACATCATCATAAGTAAAATCACCTGCGCTCATATCAGAGGCACCAATGCTGATCCTCAGGTAACTGATACCAATATTGGTGCTGTCTGTTGCAAATAATTCTTTTAATAAAGCATCCTGCTGGGCGGCCGGCAAACCATTGATCAAAGTGGCGCTTCCACCGGTAAGGGCAAAGCCAAAACCATCAATAGACTGGTATTGTGTTGTTGTATCAACGTTAATAGTGGTGTTTGAATTTGTTGCTGCGCTAAATAACAGCCCGATGTTTTGTTTTTGAAGCAACGACTGCCTGTCGGGAGTGGTGAGCCACATGCTCACATCTGTTTTAACGGGAGTTACCGGTGTTACTGGTGTAACCGGCTGTACACTACCTGATGTTTTTTTACTGCAGCTAAGTGTGGCAAAAAAAACCATTAAGAATAAGGCAACCAAGGTAAATGATTTTATTTTTTTCATAATGGTTTATTGACAGAGATTAATAGTAACAAAACAAGAGATTGCAGAGCTATGCCTGCAATCTCTTATTGATAAACCACGGTTAGTAACCGGGGTTTTGTTTTATTTTAGACAAACCTGTTGTCTCGTTAAGCGGAATAGGCAATATCTCATTAGTTCCGGCTTTAAAACCTTTGAATGCCAAAGCCGCAGGTGCTTGTCCCCATCTTACAAGGTCAAACCAACGGTGGCCTTCTGTTGCCAACTCTAAACGACGTTCGTTATAAATATTTGGCAGTGTAGCTGGTTCCGATGGCAAGCCAACCCTTGTACGTACAGCATCCAATAAACTTTGTGCGCGTGCGGCATCACCTCCGGCATTTAACAATGCTTCAGCTTCCATAAGGTAAGTATCTGCCAAACGGATCTCAATATAATCATTTGGCCAGTTAAGGTCAGTAGTTCCGGTAGTTACTTTGTTAGCCAGTAACGGGGCATACTTCTGAATATAATAGCCTGCACCCTGGTAGCTTTGCTGATAAGAAGATTTGGTAGCTTTAGTTAAACTATCAATATTAGCAACAGTATAACCGTAACGCGGGTCACCTTTTAATGCAGTAGCTAGTTGCGGAGTAATGGGATTAAATCCGTATCCACTGTAATATAAAGGACCTGTGTAACTTCTTGGGCCAACCATTTGAACATAAATGTTTGATTTAAATTGATCCCAGTTACTCCATGTAAAGTTTTGATTGCCGGAGTGAACCAATTCAAAAATCGATTCGCTGTTAAATTTATTTGTCGGGCTAAAAATAGCACCAAAATTAGCCTGTAACTTATATCCATAAGTACTTGCTGCTCCCGGAGTGCCATTTACAGTAGAAAAAGCTGAAGCAGCCAGAGCCCATTTTTTCTCATATAAATAGACTTTACCCAATAATGCCTGGGCAGCTCCTTGTGTTACGCGGCCATATTCAGAAGGAATAACTGTTGCGGGTAAATCTGTTACTGCCGTTTTAAGATCCCTTTCAATTTGAGCATAGACGGAGTCAGCAGGAGCTTGATTTACTGTATAGACGTTTGTTAAACCCAGTGGTGTTAATATCAACGGTACATTTTTAAACAAACGCACCAAATCAAAGTAATAATGTGCACGTAAGAACAAACCTTCGCCAGTATATCTATTCAAAAGAGCGCCGCTTAGCCCCGGTACATGCGGTAAGTTTTCCAATAAAACATCTGCACGATTAACACCCTGAAAATTAATGGCCCAAAACTGATCCTGAGGACCCAGGGCAGGATTAAGCGTATAATTGTTAATGGCCTGCCATGACGGTACATCCGAAGAACTGCCACCTCCTGCAAAGCAATCATCAGATGCTGAATTAAGTGCACCAAGCGGATCAGAATAAGTGTTATCAATCCCGCCAGTTTCGGTAACCAAAGGATCATAAGCTGCTACAACGGCGCTTAAAGCTTGCGCTGGAGTAGTATAATAATTTGTTGCCGCAAACTCGCCAACAGGTTGTAACTGTAAAGATTTTTTACAGGAAGCAACAATACCCATTGCACCTAACAAGGAAAATGCTGCATATTTTATATATTTACTATTCATTTTTTTAAATCTTAATTTTATAATGTAACATCTAAACCAGCCATAAACGTGCGGGATTGAGGATAAAGGCCCATATCAATACCACCAACGTTCCCTGGTACTGCTCCAACTTCAGGATCAAGCCCTTTGTAACCTGTTATTGTAAGCAGGTTATTGCTGCTTATATAAAACCGAACTCTTTGTACATCAGCTGCTTTAGCCCATGATGCCGGTATAGTATAGCCTAATTGCAATGTTTTAATGCGAAAGTATGCACCATTTTGCAAATAGAAATTTGATGGGTTTTTAAAGTTATTATTCGGATCTGAATTAGTTAAACGCGGGTAATTACTGCTCGGATTTGAAGGTGTCCATGCCTGTAATGCTGCGATAGGGTAGTTAGCTGTAGGAATATCTAAACGACGGTACGCCTGGTAAATTTTATTACCCCAAACACCTTGTCCAAATATTTTCAAATCAAACTGTTTATAATTAGCATTAATATTAACGCCATAAGTAAACGGAGGATTAGGATTACCTAAAAATTTACGATCACTTGCGTCAATTTTGCCATCGCCGTTTAAATCAGCCCATTTAAAGTCTCCCGGCTTTGCATTCGGTTGTATCAATTGCCCACTAGCATTTCTGTAAGAATTAATTTCTGCCTGTGAATGAAAAACTCCCAATTCCTGGAAACCATAAAATTCACCTACCGGCTGGCCTACTGATGTACGTCCAATTTCATAATTAGAACTTTGTACAGTGCCAACGGTTAAGTACGGAATTTGAGGACCCAGGTAAGTAACTTGGTTATGGTTATAAGAAATATTGCCGCCTACGTTATAATGCAGATCACCAATCTTGTTTGAGTAGCTAAGGTTCAATTCTATGCCCTTATTTACCATGTTACCTACGTTAGCGTAAGGCTGTGCAATAAAACCGGCATAAGATGGTAACTGAACCTGCTCAAGCATTCCTTTTGTCAGCTTGCTATAAATATCAAGAGTCACCGTTAAGTTATGAAACAAGGTTGCATCAATCCCCAAGTCAGCAGTTTGGGTACGTTCCCATGCCAAGTTTGGATTAGCAGGTGCATTAGGGCTATAACCAATTAGCATATTTTCATTGGATCCACTACCAAAAACCGCATTACGACCACCACTAATTGTTTCTGCATATTGGAATGCAGCTAATGACAATTCATTACCAACCTCTCCGTATGAACCGCGAATCTTCAGAAAATCAACAAATGAGTTTTTAGGAAACCAGTCTTCCTTGGTTATAACATAACCTGCTTCGGCCGATGGAAAGGTTCCGTATATATTATTTGTCCCGAATTTTGATGAGCCATCATGACGGATAATGCCGGTAAACAAAAATTTCTGGTCATAATCATAAGTTAACCTGCTAAAAACAGAAGCTAAGTGAACCGGCTGATTATCATAACCAGTTGCTATTCTGTTAACGGCTGGTAACGGAAAATTTGGCGAAGCTTGCGAAAAGGTATTTACCGGTAAACCAAGAAATGTTCCTCCAATGCCAGAAGCGCTTTCCTGCTGGGCACTTTGACCAATTAATGCAGTAAAGTTATTTTTTCCGAACGAATGTGTATACGTCGCTGTGTTATCGATATTCCAGCTTAAATTCTTGTTATATGCTTCATATAATGAGGTGCTTGACTGATTGCTGGTACTTGAGTTTAAATAAAACAATGGCGTAAATGAATTGCTACCATAATAAGCCTGTTTAGCGCTGATCTGAGACCTGATTTTTAAACCAGCTATTGGTGATAACTCAGCAAATGCACTACCTAACAAGTTAGTACTATAGTTATAATTACCTTGTATAGTTTGTATATAGGCTAATGGGTTGGTTATTTCCTGACCTACATAATTAGATATACCATATAATTGACCTTGACCATTTTTTACCGCGTACTGGTTAGCATAATCATTGGGATTTGGCGATGCCGCGGGATTTAACTGCAATACAGGTGTAAGCGGATCAAGATTTAAAGCAGAACTTAACGGGCCGCCAAATACATTGTTGGTATTAAAACCATTTTGACTACGTGTATAAGTATAAGTAAAATTTTCGCCCACTGTAAGCCATTTTTTTACTTTATAAGTTGTATTGGTAGTGAAGTTAAACTTTTTGTAATCAGATACTGCAGGCTCAACTATACCTTTCTGATCAAGGTAACCAAATGAAGTATAATAGGTTGCATTATCATTTGCCCCGCTTAAACTTAAATTATGATTTTGTATTAAAGCACTATTGCTAAAAATTGCATTTTGCCAGTTTGTACCGGTTCCAAATGATGAAGGGTTAGCAAAGGGAGCTGTACCACCATCGTTAGTTACCGATTGGTTTCTCAATGTCGCATACTGTGTAGCATTGGTAAGTTGCACCTTGCTAACAGGGGCCTGGAAACCTACGTAACCATTATAAGAGACTGTAGCAGGACCTTTTTTCCCTTTTTTAGTAGTTACTAATATAACCCCGTTAGCTGCACGTGATCCGTAAATAGCTGCGGAAGCGTCCTTTAATACATCGATGCTTTCTATGTCATTTGGATTGATGTTATCAATACCCCCATTGTCAACTAAAATACCGTCAATTACATATAAAGGGTCACTAACATTAATTGAAGTAATACCTCTGACCCTAATGGTTGGGGACGAACCCGGTGCACCGGAGCTTTGTACTACACTAACACCAGAGACGCGGCCTTGTAAAGCATCATCAATACGTGTTAGTTGCTGATCCTGGAGATCATCTGCTTTAACACCACTAATGGCACCAGTAGTTACAGCTTTGCTTTGTGTACCATAACCAATTACAACTACCTCATTCAATCCTTTAACAGCGTCCTTTAAAGTAATCGTAAAATTAGTTTGGCTGCCTACAGGTATTTCCTGACTTGTATATCCAATATATTGTATTACTAAAACGGCTTGAGCGCTGCTTACATTAAGCTTAAATAAACCATTTATATCCGTGGTCATGCCATTGGTAGTACCTTTTTCAAGTATTGATGCACCGATAACCGGCGCGCCGCTTGCGTCTACAACTTTACCGGTTACCGGAATAGCAGCCGCAAATGTATTAACTGGATTTCTGTTAACCTCGGTCACTAAACCAGGGTTAGTTGCCGCAACTTGATTGCCAGATGCCTTTCCCAGAATTATACGGTCTTTTAATATCTCAAAATCAATACCATTGTTTTTAAACACCTCGTCAAGCACATTTTTAAGCGGCTGATTTTGGTAGTTTACTGATATCTTTTTTGAAACATCAATCGAGTTTTTACTGTAGATAAACTTGATATCGTTATTTTTCTCCAAATAATTAACTACATCCATCAACGTTACGTTGTTAAGAGACATGTTAACTGTTTTATTAAGTACGTCCTGAGCCTTTAAAGGACTTGAATAAGCAAAGCTGCTTAGTACTACGGCTATCAGTATTTGGCTAAATGTAATCTTCATGATTTTATACCAAAGAGTAGGCTTTCGTATACGAAATTTCATATATTTGTTATGTTTCTATGTTAAAAATGAGACAATTAAGCCCTTACACCAGTAACTGGTGTTAATCGTTCCGGGCTGATTTAAAGCTTAGGAGTGCTCGCAACACTTCTAAGTTTTTTTGTTTTTGCAGGGCACGTGGCACTACGTTGCTTTATTTTAGGTTTGTAATTTCTCTCGCATTTAGTTTTTTTATTAGGGTTAATTAAAATTGGTTTATTCAATCTCTATAATGTCGTTTTTTATTTCATAACTCACATTTAACGACTTTTTCAAAGCCTCAAGCACATCCGGCAGGTTGAACCCGGCTAAGTCAGCATTTAAAATATAGTGGTTTAACTTTTCATTAGCCACTTTAATATGTATATGAAAAGCCGAATTGAGTACAGGTATAATTTCTTTTAAAGGTTTATTATCAAAAGACAGGTCCACGCGTTTCCATATCTGTAAAGAGGGTTCAGCGACAATATTTTCCTGCTTTAAAACATGCAGATCTGCCACGTAAATTACCTTTTGGTGCGGATACAGCATTACTTCATCTTTTTCAACCCTTGAAGAAACCGATGCCGTATTTACTGCATTTTTAATACTTACCGAAACCTTCCCTGTTAGTACAGAAACTTCTGCAGAATTACTTTTATCATCATCACGCACCAGGAAGCTGGTACCCCAAACTTTGGTAATAATTGACTTGCTATTGATAATAAAGGGACATTTCGGATTTTTTGTTACTTCAAAAAAACATTTTCCAGACATAGAGACCATTCTTGAATCGGGACCGAATGCTTTTGGAAAGCGCAATTGGGAATGAGGGCTCACCCAAACGCAACTATTGTCTGGAAGTGTAGCCTTATATATTTGGTTGGAATTATTAGTTATAGCAATAATTTGTGCATCTATATCCGGGGCAATTACTGCTTTAGTTTTTTGATTTTGATAAATTACGGCAATTACAACAAATACTGCTGCGGCGGCAGCCGCCATTGCATACCATTTGCGTAAAGAACGGTAGCCTGATTTTTTACTTGCTATTTCTTCTTCACCGGCCTCAACACTAATATTATTTAAAATGTGACGGTATATACGGTCTTCTAATTCTTTCTCTTCACGTGGGCTTATTTCAGAAACATAATCAGTATCATTTTCGAAAGACTGGTACCATTGTTTTATTAAGGCTACCTCTGTTGCGGTACATTCGCCATTAATATACTTTTCCAGTAATTCAACTGATATAGGTCTTTTCATGAAAAGAAAATAAATTGGTTTATTATGTATTGACGTATGAAATAAACGTATCCCCTACGCTGCTGTAAAATATTTTTAGAATTTATTTCACAAAAAAAACCAGGACGATCATCAGGTAATGACTGAGACCCAGCCGCAGCCTTTTTAATGCTTTAGTTAAATGGTTTTCTACCGTTTTTTCTGAAATACCCAGGTAGTTAGCAATTTCCTTATTGGTTTTATGCTCATTACGGCTTAACTCATAAACGGACCGGCATTTATCCGGCAATTGGTTTACCTCGGTTTTAATGGTTGAGGTCAGATCTTTTAGCATGATCGTATCCTCTGTGGAGTTATCTAATTCCGAATGTACAACCTTAAACGCTTCCCTGTATTTTTATCTTACCAGCTCTTTTCGGTAATGATCAATTACCTGGTTAGCAACTGCTAAGTATAGGTAACCATTTATAGTTGTTGTTATTTGTAATGATTGTCTCTTCAACCAAAAGTTGGTAAATATTTCCTGTACAACTTCTTCTGCTAATTCTTTACTTTTTAATCGTTTATAGGCCTCGCTGTACAACTTTTTCCAATAACGGGCATAAATCTCTCTGAATGCACTAAGCTTGTCTTGCTTTAGCAATAGTATAAGCTGCTGATCAGAAAACTTGGTAAAATCACCCATTTGTACGTAAAAGAATGTTAATGCCGCATAAATAAAACATTAACTTGTTGGCAAAACTCAAAAAAAAACAGCTAACTACCAAGCGTTTTAGTTTGATCCTTAAAATGGTTACGGCAATATGACTATTGTTTTTTTTCATTTTAATTATTCATTAATAAACCCTCCAAAATGATAAGACTCCCCATATTGCAAAGGGATTTGCCAAATTTTCAATAGCAAACAAGTGTAATTGATACACTTAGTGATGATTACGATTTTATTTTTAAAGAAATCCAATAAAAATTAGTTGTTTATCATTTTTAAAAAATATCCATTTAATATCCTTTTATATCGCAATAAGACAATAAATAAACCGGAGGTTACTTTAATAAACTGGTACAAATAGTGCCTTAAGGAAAAAAATTTTACAACTGTAATTCAATTGTTACGTTTAACCCCAGGTAACAAATTGAATTTGTAATATAACTAAGGGACGAAAATCATAAAAATAATCTGGGCTTAAAAAAACCATGCTGCTGTTACTTTCGTATTTGAAATATTATGGCATCAAAAAGCGATTTAAAAGTTAAGGAGGTAGTTGCTAACATTCGCAAAATCAGGGAGTATAAAAACTACACCCAGGATTACCTTGCAGCAAAGCTTAAAATTTCACAAAACGCTTATAGCAAAATTGAATTGGGCTATAGTTCCATTACTTTAACCCGGCTTATAAGCATAGCTGAAATACTGAAAGTTGACCTGGTAGATCTGATCAATTCAGACGGTGAGGAGATAATACAGCTTACATTGGTAAAGTAAGCATTAGTGACGGGTAACATTATAGTTTATTCAGTTCGTCCATTAAGATTTTGCTTGTTTCGTTAAAATAACGCCTCACCCCAAATCCCATTACGCTTTGTATGCCCCTTATGGCGTTGGTTAAAAAAACTTCGTCGGCTTCGTATAAAATCTCGGGGTTAATTTGAGCTTCTGTAACGGGTAAATTAATTTTTTTTGCAAGTTCAATAATTACCTGTCGCATAACGCCCTCAACACACCCCTCGCTTAAAGCAGGCGTATACAAATGATTTTGATACAATATAAATATGTTTGAGCTGCTTGCCTCACACAAAAAACCATTTTGATTCAGCAAAAAAACATCATCCAGTTTATTTTGTGTTTTATATAAGCCAGCCATAACATATATAAGGGAATTGCAGGTTTTTATATTTGACAGATAATTTGACGGCTTGGGCAATTCTTCAAAAATATCCATGATCAGTCCTTTGCCGTTTAAAAAATAACGTGGTTCATCTAAAGGTTGAACTTCAAGGCAAAATCCCATTTTATTTTGAGACGGCGTGTATAAACCATCGGCGTCCCGGTAA
>JAQNCM010000246.1 GCA_029237615.1 Mucilaginibacter sp. | reverse complement strand
ATAAAGTAAAATGTACTCATGGTTTATATTTCAAAATACCTTTACCCCCTTTAAAAGAGCAGGGCAAAGGTATAAAACTTCTTTATTGATTTAAGGGAGCTTCTACTAATTTGTCTTTTCCGTAAATGAAATCTTTCCTTAAATAGTCAGGCGGCACAATATCACCATCTAAATAGATGGCTTCTTTGGGACAAGCCTCTTCGCATAAACCGCAAAAAATGCAGCGCAACATATTTATTTCATAAACGGCGGCGTATTTTTCTTCCCGGTATAAATGCTCTTCACCTTTCTGGCGTTCTGCAGCTATCATGGTAATAGCCTCAGCAGGGCAAGAGAGTGCACATAAACCACATGCAGTACAACGTTCTTTGCCGTTTTCATCGCGCTTAAGCGAGTGCATCCCGCGAAAATTTTCAGAAAATTCACGCTTTTCTTTAGGATAATCTATAGTTACAGGTTTTTTTAAAAAATGCTTCATAGTAATTGAAAGCCCCTGCACTATAGCCGGCAGATATGCACGCTCCCAAAAGTTGAGCGGCTTTGATTCAATTACTTTTCGTTTATTACTTAATGATTCCATCTGTATCCTTTATTTAATAAAAGTAATCCATACCCCTGTAATTATTATATTGGCAATAGCCAACGGGATCAACACTTTCCATCCCAGATCCATCAGCTGATCATAACGGAAGCGGGGTATGGTCCATCTAACCCACATAAAAAAGAAGATGAAGGCAAAGATCTTTGCAAATAAGGCAATAACTCCTAAAATAGCCACCCAGTTGTCAGACAAGCCTAAATGGTGCATAAAAGGAAAATTATAACCGCCAAAATATAAAGTGGCCATTACCGCGCCCGAAACAAACATGTTGATATACTCCGAGAACAGGTAGAAGCCAAGCTTCATTGATGAATATTCTGTATGATAACCGCCCACCAGCTCAGTTTCGCATTCAGGGAGGTCAAATGGTGTACGGTTGGTTTCGGCAAAGGCGCATACTATAAATAGTAAGAAACCTAAAGGCTGCCTGAACACGTTCCAGGTAAACCATCCATGCGACCAAAAGCCGTGTTGCTGCGCCGCAATTTCTTTAAGACTTAATGTCCCGGTAACCATCAATAAGGCGATGATAGCCAGTCCCATTGATATTTCGTAGCTGATATTTTGGGATGCAGCACGTATAGCACCGAGTAACGAATATTTGTTATTTGATGCCCATCCGCCTATCATAACACCGTATACTCCTAAGGATACTACGCCGAATATGTATAAAACACCTACGTTTATATCAGCTACCTGCAAATCAACCACGTGTGTGCCGATGGTTAACGTTTGACCCCATGGAATAACCGCAGAGCCTATACAGGCAGTAAGAATAGCCAGTGACGGGCCCGCTATGAACAAGAAAGCATTGGCATTGGTTGGGATGATTTCCTCTTTCAGGAACATTTTTCCGCCATCAGCCAATGGCTGTAGTATGCCCCAGGGACCTGCACGGTTAGGGCCTATCCTTTGCTGGAAAAATGCCGCAATTTTACGTTCGGCATAGGTAGAATACATAGCTATCACCAAGCTGATCGCAAAAATGATCACTACAAGTATAAGTTTAATTATTATATCTGCTAATCCCATTATAAGCGTGTGTCTCGTTCAAATTGTTCTTTGTTTGCTTCCATTAAAACCGGGTTGGTTTTCACAACTGGTAATGGTTTAAAATCATAGTGATTAGAGCTGATAACTGATTTATGAGAAACCTTACGCGGCCCCTCGATCACCCAATCAGACGTTGCCTTTTTATCAAAGCGGCAGGTGTTGCAAATAAATTCTTCCACTTCGCCGTACTGATCTTTGCGTGCAGTAACGCGCAATACTTCTTCTCCTTTGTACCATAACGTAACCTTGCCATTACAACCCGGATGATCACAATCGCGGTGTGCCTCAACAGGCTTGGTGAACCAAACACGATTTTTAAAGCGAAAAGTTTTATCGGTTAAAGCACCTACCGGGCATACGTCAATTACGTTACCCGAAAAATCATTGTCAATAACCTGGTGAATGTAGGTTGATATTTCTGAATGGTCGCCGCGGTTTAAAATGCCGTGGATACGGTGATCGGTGATCTGATCGGCAGTGAACACACAACGATAGCATAAAATACAACGGGTCATGTGTAGCTGTATCTTATCGCCAATATCAATTTTTTCAAACGTACGGCGGTCAAATTCATAGCGTGTTTTAACTGCGCCGTGTTCAAAGCCAAGGTTTTGAAGGTCGCATTCGCCAGCCTGATCACAAATAGGGCAATCCAGCGGATGGTTGATCAATAACATTTCAACAATACCTTTACGGGCCTCAATTACTTCAGGCGAAGTAATATTTTGCACTTCCATGCCATCCATTACCGTGGTGCGGCATGATGCTACCAGTTTAGGCATAGGGCGTGGGTCTTTTTCTGACCCTTTGCTCACCTTAACCAAACAGGTACGGCATTTACCGCCGCTATCTTTTAATTTGGAATAATAGCACATAGCCGGCGGAACAATATCGCCGCCTATTTGCCTTGCGGCATTCAGGATGCTTGTTCCCGGTTCTACTTCAACGGGTATTCCATCTATGGTTACTTTCATTGACATATTATCTTAGTCAAAATTATATTTTATGTTTTGTCATTGCGAGCGCAGCGTGGCAATCGCGCACTTTGCATTTTCGTATTGCATGGTTCGCGATTGCTTCGTCGTTCCTCCTCGCAATGACAATTGTTATTTTATTATGCTAAAACTTCAGGTTTCGGCAGTGGATCAGCGTAATGGGCCAACCCAAAATTTCTTGTTACTGCTTCCGAAGGATTTGTTACATGCCATTCAAATTCGTCCCTGAAATGGCGGATTGCGCTGGCCACCGGCCATGCTGCTGCGTCACCTAACGGGCAAATGGTATTTCCTTCAATTTTTTTCGATACATCAACAAGCAAATCCATGTCGCTTAATTTGCCATGACCATGTTCCAGCCGGTGTAATACTTTTTCCATCCAGCCGGTACCTTCGCGGCATGGCGAACATTGTCCGCAACTTTCGTGGTGATAAAAACGGGTAAAGTTCCAGGTATTGCGCACAATGCACTGGTCTTCATCAAAAGCGATAAAACCGCCCGATCCCATCATGGAGCCGCTAACAAAACCGCCGTCTGACAATGATTCATAGCTCATCAGGCGGGGTTCGTTATTTATTGTTTTCAAAAACAAGTTAGCCGGAAGAATGGGAACAGACGAACCACCCGCTACTACCGCTTTTAACCGTTTGCCATTGGCAATACCGCCGCAATATTCATCAGAATATAAAAACTCTTCAACGGGCAAGCCAAGGTCAATTTCGTAAACCCCCGGGTTTTTTATATTTCCGCCTGCCGAGATCAGTTTTGTACCTGTACTGCGGCCGATACCGATTTTGGCATATTCTTCGCCGCCCTCATTGATGATGGGTACCACTGCTGCAATTGATTCCACATTATTTACCACTGTAGGGCAGCCATACAAACCTGCAATAGCGGGGAATGGTGGTTTTATACGCGGGTTACCGCGTTTGCCTTCCAGTGATTCAAGTAATGCGGTTTCTTCGCCGCAGATATAGGCGCCACCGCCGGGTTGTACGTAAAGCTCCAGGTCATAGCCTGATCCTAATATATTTTTACCTAAAAAGCCGTTGTTTTTTGCTTCGGCTATTGCTTTTTCAAGGATCCTGATCTGCGGCATCATTTCGCCGCGTACGTATATGTAGGATACTTTGGCGCCCAATGCAAAGCTGGCAACTATCATTCCCTCAATTAATAAGTGAGGGATATAGGTCATAAGGTAACGATCTTTGAAAGTGCCAGGTTCTGATTCATCGGCATTACAAACCAGGTAACGTGCTACGCCTTCGGGCTTTGCAAGAAAGCTCCATTTCATCCCGGTAGGAAAACCTGCACCGCCACGGCCGCGCAAGCCCGATTTTTTTACTTCTTCAACCACCGCATCAGGCGACATGGTTTTTAAAGCTTTTTCAACAGACGCATACCCGCCTTTTGAGCGGTAAACATCAAAGGTGTTGATGCCGGGTACGTTAATATGTTCTAAAAGTAATTTGCGTGCCATTGCTGCTTAATATATTCTTTTGGTCTGCTTGTAATAATTTATATGCCTGATAATGCAACTTGCTAATGCCACTACCACCAGTAAGTTTAAGAATAAGGGATTTTTGTCGAACCCCCCGTTTCCATATTGAATAATAATTACAGCGGCCAGGAACAATGAATCGGTTAAAATTAATGTATTCCTGGTCATTTAATTATTTAGTTATTGCCTTTCCTCTTCAAATCTGCTATCAGGTTATCAACTGATTCGTTTGTTAAATTTTCGTAAAAAGTATATTCAGGTGCTATCTGTAAAACAGGTGCATAACCGCAAGCGGCCAAACATTCCACACCGCGCCAGCTAAATAAGCCATCGGCAGTAACTTCACCTTCTTTAACGCCGAGCTGTTGCTCAATATGATCCATAATTTTTTCGGCGCCAACCAGGCAGCAGGGGCCGGTGCGGCAAACTTCCAATACATATTTACCCTGCGGACGCAGAAAATACATACTGTAAAACGACGCTACCTCATAAACTTCAATATCCTGTATTTTAAGGTATGCGGCAACTTTATCCATTGCAGGGACGCTAACCCAGCCAAATTCGGCCTGCACCAGGTGCAGTATAGGCAGCAAAGCTGATTTTTGTTTTCCTACGGGATAACGGCTTACAATTTCATCAAACTTACTGATCAGTTCCGGAGAAAATTCAACCGGTGCCTGTTGTTCTTCAACTTTAAGCATCTAACTCTCCGGCTATAACGTTTAAACTACTCATGTTAATAATCGCATCAGATAATAACATCCCCCTGCTCATTGGTGCATACATCTGGTAATTGATAAAACTTGGCCTGCGGAAATGCAGGCGGTATGGCGAGCGTCCGCCGTCATTTACCAGGTAAAAGCCTAATTCGCCATTGGCGCCTTCAACTGCATGGTAAACTTCGGTTGCAGGGGTAGGTATTTCGCCCATCACAATTTTAAAGTGATAGATCAAAGCTTCCATATTATTATAAACTTCTTCTTTAGGAGGAAGATAAAAATCAGGAACATCGGCATGGAAAATATCCGAAGGTTCTTTTTCTATTTTAGCAAGGGCCTGTTCAATAAGGCGCAGGCTCTGCCACATTTCCTCATTACGAACAAGGAAACGGTTAAATACATCGCCATTGGTGCCGACAGGAACCTCGAAATCAAAGTCTTCATAGGAACTGTAAGGCTCCATTGCCCGCACATCATAATCAACGCCGGCAGCACGTAATAACGGGCCGCTCCAGCTATAATTCAATGCAGTTTCGGCAGAAACTGCCGCTACATCTTTTGTACGGTCGATAAATATGCGGTTGCGGTTAAACAGTGTTTCAAATTCTTTTAACACCGCAGGGAATTCCTTTAAAAACTTACGGAGCTTATCCCAGGCAATATGATTGAAATTACGCTCGAAACCGCCAATACGGCCGATGTTGGTGGTAAGGCGCGAGCCGCAGATCTCTTCGTAAATTTCATAAATATGCTCGCGGTATATCATCAGGTACATAAAGCCGCTGATGGCGCCGGTATCAACCCCTAACACGCCGTTACAAATTATATGGTCACTGATACGGGCAAGCTCCATAATAATGATCCGCATATAATCCACGCGTTTAGGCATTTCGATACCCAACATCTTTTCAACCGTCATGTGCCAGCCCATGTTGTTAATGGGTGATGAGCAATAGTTCATCCTGTCTGTAAGCGGGGTGATCTGGTAAAATGGCCGGTGTTCGGCAATTTTTTCAAATGCACGGTGTATGTATCCAATGGTTGATACGCCACTTACAATTCTTTCGCCATCCAGCTGCAGCACGTTTTGAAATACGCCATGTGTGGCAGGATGAGTTGGCCCCAGGTTAAGGGTTGAAAGCTCGTTTTGCGGATCGTTATCTGTAAATACCGGATGGTTCTGCATTGTTATCTTCCAAAAAAATAATCTTTTTTATCTACACGGTTAGGGTCTTCCAGCGGATATTCTCTACGCATTGGGAACACTAACATATCATCAACGTTCAATATCCTGCGCAGGTCGGGATGGCCGTCAAAAATAACCCCGAAAAAATCGTAGGTTTCTCTTTCCATCCAGTTGGCGCCTTCCCAAAGCACGGTAGCTGTAGGGATGTGAACATCATCAATAGTCAAAAACACCTTTAAACGGATGCGCACATTGTTTACCAGGCTATGCAAATGATAAAGTACCCCAATCTGTTTCTCCTGTTCAGGATAATGGATGGCGGTTATGTCTGTTAAAAAAATAAACTGAAGCGATGGGTCTGTTTTTAAAAAAGTTAAAACGTCAATTATCTGTTCCCTGCCTGTTTCAAGTGTCAGCAAGCCAAAGGGCTCGCCCACTAATGTTACCTGGTCATTAAACTTATCGCTGATCTTTTTTAAAAGCTCTTCGTTTGTTATTTTACCCATTATTGTATACCGTATGAAGCTAATA
>JAQNCM010000229.1 GCA_029237615.1 Mucilaginibacter sp. | reverse complement strand
GAAGCTTTTTATAGTATCAATAAAAGAGCGTGAATTATCTAAAGCTGAAATTTTATAAGCTTTTTTTAGTTCGTCGGATATGCCAATCGCGGCTACATCACCATTATAAAAATCGGTTACGTCAATTACTACTCCGGTGGTGTCCTTATTGTAAGCTTTAATATCAAATGAGGCTAATACAACGTCGAGGTTTGAATTTTTAACGGATTTATACATATCGCTTGTACTATCTGCCCTTACTGAATAGCTTGGTACACGGATAAATACTTGTTTATCATGCCGTTCCCATTTCCAAACCTGATCATTCGCTTCTTCGCCACCGTATTGCTGGTTAGGTACTTTTATTTGCGATGGGGTTTTTGCCAGTCGGGTTACTACCAGCATTTCTCTGTTAAGTAATGAATCCGGAATTTCATAATAATATTTACCATCAACCTTATAGACATTAAACAGACCCTTATTGACCCTGGTTTTAGAGGGAATAACATCGCTGAATTTTTTAATGCCTTCTTTTTTAGATGGCCCGATAGTAGCTGTTGCGGTAGATCCTGCAGATGTTGCAGTAGTTTTAAGGGTAACAGTTTGCGAAGCTGCCTGCTTTTTTGTTGCACATGAACTTGCTATAACTGCAATTAATGTTGTAATAAATAATTGATGCTTTACTTTACGATATCCGGTCATATCAAACTTTAAATAATTATGGTAAAGCGTAAACTTATGGAATTTGCCGGCTATTTAAAAATTGCAACATTTTTATTACAAAACCAATTGATCCAGAGATCTATGATTTAAGAAAGATCTCAAATCCGGCGTTTTAAAGTGATGATCACATTATCTAATTGCCTGTCATGAAAAATTCCCAATAGCAAACTACGGTCGGGTTTCGACCTAAAAATTGAATCGATTTGTTCAAGGCTCATTTCGCTTACCGGTTTAAAGTTTATAGCCACTATTTCATCATCTTTTTCCAGGCCTACTTCGTCCGCCGGGGATCCGGGTTCAACACGGCTTATAATTACCCGGTTAAATTCATTTCCGCTGGCATAATATTCCAAACCACTCATGTCATGCTCAAACGGATCATTAAAATGAACGTTGGGCTTTAAATATATTACGCTGTCGGCAAAGTCAAATATCACCGTAAATCGTTTAAGCAGGCCTATGCCCAAATTGCCGTCGCGCTTAATTCCCGGGAGTTCTTTATCAAACACCGGAAATGAGGTTATCACGCCTTTGAATTTAAATTTCCCAATGTCCACCTCATCAATCCGGCTCAAAAAGCCATTAATTGGGCCGGTTAAGCCGATGCCAAGATTGGCAGCAATAAATTTTTGAGGAAGCCCTTGTTTATTTATTATATTTTCGATTGACAAGGGGTGGCCCGCGCCTAAGTCGACTATAAGCTTCTCATTAACTTTTGACCCGTTAGCAAAAGTGACCCTGGCATTTATATAAGGTTTTCTATCCTGAATGCTGAGCGGAATTTTTGCCCCTTTTCTGAGTAAACGTAAGTCTTTCGGTCTCGAAACAGATAAGGTGCTGTCGGCAAAATCAACTTTAACGGCCAGGTTATTAAAGAACTCGTAGCCTAATAAACCATGTACCGGAATACCGGCATAGTTTGAAAGGCCAAAGTGGTCTTTTTTTAAAATTGCAGCACCAACATCATAACTCACTAACCCGGGTATGGAGATTTTTAATGCCGATGTAATATAAGCTTCAAAATCATCGCCCTCGCCCAGGCTTGATATTTTTATGGTTCGCTTGTTCGATATATTAATAGAATCAACCAGTTTAGGATCGGTAATAAGCATGAGCCCTACGCCGGTATCCAGTATGAAATTAAAGGGGCCTTTGTTATTGATATTTAATTGTATAACTATCATATCCCTTATTACTTTAAAAGGGATGGTTACATGTTTTTTATTTCCTTCCAGATCAAAATACTGTGCCTTTGCCGTAAAACAGCCGCAACCTAAAAAGATTAAAAGCAAAACGACACAGGTCGGCACATACTTTTTAAGCTGGTATTGAACTGTATGAAATAGCCTTGATAACAAAAGTTTATATTTGGTTATTAAATATACAATTATTAGTCACTAAACAAAGCTGATGCAACAAAAATTATTTATAATAATAACATTTACAGTTTGCTTGTTTATATATCCCTGTTATGCTGATGGGGGCCACTTAAAAAAGAGAAAAGTAAAAAAACTATTTAAGCACTCGCAAATATTAAAAGATCATTTTACAGGCTTTGCTTTGTACAACCTGGATAATAATAAGATGATTTATGAGCAAAACAGTGACAAGTACTTTACTCCTGCCTCCAACACCAAGTTATTTACGTGGTATACCTGCCTTAAAATGATAGGCGATTCTATCCCAGCCCTGAAATATGTGATCCGTAACGATTCTCTCATTTTTTGGGGGACTGGTGATCCTTCATTTTTACATAGCGATTTAAAAGCAAAAAAAGCTTTCAATTTTTTGAAGAACAGTCATAAAAAATTGTTTTTCTCGAGTGGTAATTACACTGATGATTTTTATGGGCAAGGATGGGCTTGGGATGATTATAATGACTATTACCAGGCCGAAATTACTGAACTGCCTTTGGAAGACAATGTCGCATTAATTTACGCTGATAAAAACGACTCGTTACAGATAAAACCTTTCTATTTGAAAAGGTACCTTAAGTGCGATACCAATTATCATCCGGCTAACTTTAGAGTTAAACGTGATTTTCTGAGCAATTCATTTTTATATCCCGCAATAAATCATCCCAAAAATTTCAGACAGGAAATCCCCTGGAAAACAAGCACGGCTTTAACATTGGCAATGCTGCGCGATACCTTGCAGGATACCATTAAAGAAATACATTTACCGCTCCCTGACAATGCGCAAACACTGTATGATATGCCGGCGGATACCGTTTATAAACATATGCTGCAACCTAGTGATAATTTTATTGCAGAGCAGCTTTTGCTGGTGTGCTCATCCGTAAAATTCAAAACACTTAATGCAGATTCGGTTATCAGCTATTCAAAAGCTCATTTCTTAAATGACCTGCCTGATGCCCCTCAATGGGTTGATGGCTCGGGGCTTTCCAGGCAAAACCTGTTTACTCCACGAAGCATAATTGCACTGTTGTGCAAAATACTGGACGAGGAAAAAAATGATGACAAAGTTCATAGCCTGTTACCCATTGGCGGTATGGCCGGAACCATAAAAAGGGTTTATAAAACAGATAACGGGCTGCCATTTATTTGGGCTAAAACTGGCTCGTTATCAAATAACTATAATCAAAGCGGGTACTTTGTTACCAGGAAAGGCAAAAGACTCGCTTTTTCATTTATGAATAATAATTTTACTGATCCCGTTGGTAAGGTAAGGGATGAAATAGCACGAATAATCACTTACTTGCACTATAATTATTAAAAATCAGGATTAACATTAAACAAAAAAATCCTGCTTTTTACGCAGGATTTTTTGTTTAATAATGTGCTTTTACATTTTATTATCAGCCTTTTCGTGCTTTGATAAGTCAAATGGAACAACAACCTTAAAGCTTATATTACGACCCATGTTAAAAATACCGGGTTGCACGCCAGCAGGAACATTGGCATTATCAAAATATTTGAGCCTGCTCATATTCGACTGATAGTTTACATTAGCTAAATTGGTTCCTTCAATAAAAATTTCAACAATTTTTTTTCCGGCCGTATTTTCTATATTTCCGCCAATTCCTGCGCTCAGCAAATTATAGCCTGCTGTATAGGTTTCTGTACCATAGGCTGCAAAAAAGCGATTCTGCGCATTGTAATGATCAAATCCTACAAAAGCGTACAAATGTTTAAAGTTGCCAAACCCTTTTACATAATTACCACGTAACTCTGAATGCGTGTGCAGCGGCGGTATAAATGGCAAATATCTTAAACTATCGGCAACTTTGCCACCTGTGCCAAGGTTTTCGCCATAAGTTAACGTTAACGAATTTTCAAAGTGCAACCACGATACAGGATGAAAATCTAAACTAAATTCACCGCCTTGTATCCGGGCCTTGCTTTGTACGTAAGTAAAAGTGTTATATCCCTGTGTAACCACGGGAGTGCCGTCGGGGTTTAATTCCTGTTCCTGGAAAATATAATTTTGAATGTTATTCCTGAAAACCTCAACGCTGGCCGATACATTTGGCAGCGTCAGGAAAGCGCCGATGTCTTCCTGGGTGCTAAATTCCGGTTTAAAATTGCTGTTCCCAACGTGATAGATCTGTGAACCTGGGTCTGGCCCGTTTGCTGAAAGCTCAGCAATACTTGGCGCCCTGAAACCCCGGGCAATGTTAGCCTTCATCAAAAAGGCATCCGAGAAATTATAGGTGCCGCCAAAGCTATAGGAGGCGCCTGAAAATGTTTTATTCAATGCGCTGAATTGCTTTGTTACATTAGGTGTTCCGGCGGGGTTAGATCCTGTATAAAGAGTCGGGAAATATGCCCTTGAAGTATCAATATAGGCGGCTTGTCCGCTAAATGAACGCGAATCATACCTGGCACCTGCCGACAAGTCTAATTTTCCAAAAGTCTTTTTAACGACGAAAAAAGGTCCTGCATCAAACTGGTGATAAGCGGGAATTGGAAAAGCAGTGCTATAGCCAAGTGTGTTATTCTGGTACATACCATTCACTCCAAAAGTTGTTTCATAACCTTTACCAATATCAAAAGCATACTTTACATCATAAGTATAGGTGGTTAACTGTAAATTTAAACCTGGCACGGTAGGGTCCTGCGGATGGGTATATTCTCTGCGGTGACTGTATTGGTAACCAAGATTAACAATCAGGTTGCCATCGCCTATATTAAAATTACTGTTATCATAAATGCGGTAAAGCTGTACGTGCTGATGCAAAACCGGTATGTTGTACGAGTTTAAATCTGATGGAGAGACAATAGGGCGGTAGGTGTCCGCATCAGTAATTTTTTTTGTGAACTTTCGGGTAACAGAATCACGGCTGCCATCAGGAATATCCTGCAGAGCATCAAATACCGAAGCATTCAGGTAGGTGGAACCCCATGATTTGCTTAAACCCACCATCGCTCTTGCGTCTTTCTCCTTAAATCCGGTAGCATAAACTCTGCCGTCGTGCTGGTTTTGATAATCCTTTGCTTCTTTGTCAGATATAACAGTTCCCCAAACCAGGCCGTTATGGTTGCCCTGTAACTTAAATGAACCATTTAACAATCCGTTGTTGGTGCCATAAATACCGGTTACCGAACCCCAAATTTTACCGTCCGGAACCGGTGGCGCGGTAATAAGGTTCACTACACCTCCTATAGCATCAGATCCGTAAGTTAAACTGGCAGGGCCTTTGATTATTTCGATACGGTCGATTGAATTTTGTTCAAACTCTATCCCGTGTTAATCACCCCATTGCTGGCCTTCCTGGCGTATGCCATCTACCAGGGTGACAACCCTGTTATAACCCAAACCATGGATATATGGCTTTGAAACATTAGGTCCGGTTGTAACTGCGCTGATGCCGGGTAAATTTGCAATTTCAGCAATAACATTGCCCGAAGCCGAATGCTGGTCAATATAGGCTTTACCCACGGCTACCATCGGTACAGGGTCCCGCTTAATTTCGGTAGCTTTACTAACACCGGTAATAACAACTTCTCCCGTTTCAATTGTTGAAGTTTGTAATTGAATATTTAACGTTTTTGTTTTTGTGAAATCAACTTTTTGATTAAAAGTGGCGTATCCTAAATAGCTCACCTGCACAAGATAAATCCCTTTGGGTAGATTATTTAAGGTGTAATGGCCATTTACGTCAGTAACGGCACCTTTTTTTAAATCCGGAACGGTTACCGTTGCCCCGATAACGGGTTTTCCATCGGCTTTATCTGTTATGGTCCCGGTTAAGGTTCCGTTCGGCACATCCGGCTCAGCCGCGTATGATGCTGCCGAAGTAAAAAGAAGAAGGAGGAAAAATATCAATAATTGCAATTTGATTTTCATGTTATTTATTGGAAATCTTTATTTGAAATGAGGGCTTACATGGGATAGCCTTATAAAAACCGACTATTTGAAAGATCCTGTTAATAAACCGAATATTATGTACCTACCAACCCGGTAGTTAACTATAATTAACTTTTCTTTATGAATTATACCTGGATTGGTGGCGCGCGCCCGCTGGAAAGAATAAGCTGAATATTTGTAAAGTTGTATTCAAAGCTTTTATACACATGGGCGATAACTTTTAGCGGGTTAAAATAAACCTGGCTGTTGGTAACCATTGCATTATGATGCATAACATCACATAGCGAACACTTTTCAGTTACGGTTTGCTGAGAAACGTTTTTTGAAATACTATGGGCCTTAACAGTTGTGGTGATAATGTGCTGGTGCGCATATACCATATACTGGCCGGCAATAAAGCAAACCAGCAATACCCATGAACGAATGATATGATATTGGGCTGTTTTCACAATCAAGCGTTGCTTTTTTCTAATTTTAACAAAAGTAAACAATAAAATTTTCCTTATAAGGCACAAAGGTAACAATGTTGTTAATGCAACAAAGTTTTATTTAGCTATATTAATTAGTTGCGTATACTTAATAATGTTTAATCCCTAAACCATCAATGGCGAACCACGAACAAAAACTATATTTGTCCCGATGAAACCTGCTGAAATTAATTTAAAATGGACTGCGCTGCAACAACGGATTGCAGATGAGTTTGATAACGAAAAGCCGGATATAAAAGTAATGCTGTTCCTGATTGGGGTGCAGGAACTTGGAAGGGGGCCACGCAAATTCAGCAAACGGCAAAAGGAGGAATTGATGCATATTGCCAATTGCAAGCTTTTTAGCATGATGGGCTTTTATGAACTGGAAGGCCTTGATCAGGATGGCTGGCCCCATTGGAAACTGGTAAAAACTGTGCCTAATTATACCTTGCTTGAGCAGGAAATGCTAATAAAATCGTTAATCATTAATTATTTTGAGGATTTGTAAATGAAGAAATTTTTTACAACCGGATTGTTTTTAATATTCCTTTTAACCGCATTCGCTAAAGGTCCTAAAAATCAATATGTAAGAATAAAAACCAGCTATGGTGACTGCATTATCCGTTTATATAACCAAACTCCCAAACACCGCGACAACTTAATTAAACTGGTAAAACAAGGCTTT
>JAQNCM010000653.1 GCA_029237615.1 Mucilaginibacter sp. | reverse complement strand
AGACTATAAAGCATGCCTTCATTAATTTTTGTTGCCTTATTCAATACGGTGAGTATAATTAAATATAAGTTTCCATTTCGTTTTAAAAAAACCAGTTCTAATGGCAAATTATCCACATCATTCTCATCTTTGACTTTGCCATGAAAATCCTTTTCTCCATTTTTATTGTACCGTATTAAAAAATAACTGAAGTTCGAACTATAATAAGCTATATTGTTACTTTTTTTCAGCACATGTGAATTAATTCCTCCTAAAACAAAGTAGATTTTATTTAGAGTATCTGGGACACCCAATTTATATTCAATAACAAAAGGAGTTTTTCTATAACTTACATTTGTTAAATAGTCACCAAGAGAATAATCAGTCGAACTAGAAAACTGCTCTTCTACCATATTGTTAATCGATAAAGTATCAACATGTGCTATTCGGTAAATCTCTAGGTAATAGTTTTTTTTATAATAAAATTCAGCAATAGGATTTCTAAACTTACTATAAGTAGTCATTGATAGACTTAGCTTAACATCATCAGCCAGACTTAACTTAACGTCATCATTAAACAACTGGCTATAATCTTTAGGTATATCACGCGAGTAGCTGAGCGGCTGAGCTTTCAATATTCTGGCTTCGTTTTTTGCATCTATTGTTGTAAAATATATAAGACCTATGATTAAGGCTATAAAAATCAATGCGATAATGCCAATAAATTTAAATATAGTTTTAAGTTTCATATCTAAATAGCCTTGTGATATTAGAGTTCAACTTTGCACCGCGAGCTCTTTATACTCATGTTCGCTACTAATTTGTTATAAGCTAGTTAGCTTGTAAATATAATAAAAGAGCCTAACGATTGTTAAGTAAGTGACTTAAGCAGTAACAAAAAACGGGAAAGGATAGTGATGGCTTACTGCTTAAGCAATTTAAGGAAGTGGAGTTGTTAAGCCTGGAAGATAAACACCTGGTCAAGACTTTCATTGATGCCTTTATCACCAAAAGGCATGTTCAGGAACTTGCTAAATAACAAAAGCTCCTATTAAGGGGTTTTTGTTATTTTCGACTATTTCGTGGTTTCATCCAGTTTTTCTATTAATAGAAAAGAGTTTTTACTTTCAAAAACAAGAAATGCCGTTAATGAATGATAATCTACATAGTCCTTTTTTGAACTGTATGGAAAAGGTTTGTCGAATATCCTTACAGCAATGTAACGGGGTGTTTTCTTTGAGATATCTTTATAATTAACCTTTTTAACAAAAGATGAACTGCTCTTTAATTGTTCTAATATAGGGGGATTAAACTGATTGTAATTAACAATAATATCATCCTTATTCTTTCGTTTATAAACAGCTTCAAGATATAAAGTATCCCCTGAGCAACTGTGCCATTCGTCTTTCGGTATATAGTAAATTAGGCTGCCATTGTTTTCTATTTTACAAGTTAATGTCCTGATTTTAGAATCGCTAATTACAGAAACTTTTAACTGCTTATAGAGCTGAATAGGCTTATTTTCTTTTGTTTTACAGCTAAATAAGCTTAAAAAGCACTCGACTAAAAATAGAAAACTATATATAGTATTTTTCATTTTACTTTATTCTACGTGTGTTGGTTCCTTAGCTCTTTGAGCATTCTTGCCTGCGCCCTCTTGAGCTCGAACCTTATTTTCATTATCAACAGCATTTCCAGTGTCAGATTTTGTAGCATGCGGTATCGCATGACCAACTAATTCGTGAGCTAATATATCTGCTGGGTCGTCTCTAAGTGGCTTGCCAGTATATTGAAGGCCATTCAAAGAGTTGCCTGAAATAACTACTTCTTCAGACACAACCTTAGTAACCTTGTTTCCATTCTTATCTGTTGTGGTATTTGACGTAGTGGTTTCTTCATAGACCAAAATATCATTGCTGCACCCAAGAGCATAAGAACAACTGCCGGCACCCACATTTCCGCATGAGTGTTATCTATATAGACACCTAGTGCACCGATAACGAAGCCAATAAAAAGAAGAGTTTTGTTGTAAATAGTCATTGTTCAAAATATAATTCATTATTAATATTAATTCGCTGCTTGTATAGGTTGTCTTGGGCGTTCGTTTCGGTTGTGGCTTTGGCCTTGAGACTGTTTGACTAATAAAGTTAATGCTTTGCTTATATATTTTAAAATAAACAACTCTATTACACCATCTTCGCTATGAAATAAGATATAAGTGCATATAATTTTCTTTCATTCCTTTAAAATGATTTAAATAACGTAATTCATAATGATTAACGTTTATTATCGATAATCCTATAACCCCAAATAAGGCTTTCTTCATATATAATAATTTAGTTAACTAAATATTCGCTAAGTAAAGCGATGCCTAATATTAAAGATGCAATACCGCCAGCTAAGAGCTTGATGCTAAATCCTAGGTTGTCTTGTTGTCCTTTAAAAAAGATTTTTACTTGCCTTATAATGATATAAAGTCCTAATGCTAACGAAGCCACACCTCCGATTATGTGTAATATTTTCATTTTTTCTAGTTGTTCGGTTTTTTAATAATGGGCAGCACATTAGGGCTATAAAGATAAATACGATAAAATCAATAATTTAACTACACTTTTAAGTATCATGTTTGCATAAACTAGCGATATTGAGTTCACCCTTGCACTGCTGAGCTCTTTCTACTCATGTTCGCTACTAATTTGTTATAAGCCAGTTAGCTTTGTAAATATAATAAAAGAGCCTACCGATTGGTAAGCTCTTATTTTTCAATTACTGTAAGCAATATACATTTTATTGTAACCACTACTTTTGATTGCGCCTGATGGAACGTCGCCAGTTTATTATCACTCCAAGTAATGCGCCAAGAATAGCACCAGGGATCCACATTGGGTTACTGCCATCATTATGGGCTAGGAAAATTGCACCAAGGGCACCGAAAATCAACGGCAATGCCAGTGTATTGGGTTTATTTTCATTGTTTGACATAATAAAAAATTAGCGATTAGGAAGTTCACATACGTTATGAATAATTTGTATGGTGGTATCAGCAGAAATCACCTTAATTTGAGGGGTGCCGTCAGTCGCTAAAAGTTTAACCACTGTGAAAACTTCATCATTTTCATTGGCAACCGTCCAATGTAGCAAGCCCTGACCATTGTGATAGCTTAACTGCAAATCGGATAACTTTCGATAAATTTTTTCTTCGCGATCAGTACCAATAATTATTCTTGTTGCATTTCTTTCAATTTCTATTAATAGCTGATCACTAAAAGCTTCTGTCTTGTTTATCATTTGCATGTTGACAAACCTGGCATGAGAGATTGAGTAAAAAGTCACATTGTGATTGTTGTGTTTAGTAATATCCGCCTGTGTTATTGATTTTTGTTTGTTCTGAAACAACGCGCTTACCATATTAATAAACTGCTGATTAGGTTTCATAATACGTTTTAATTTAGATAC
>JAQNCM010000215.1 GCA_029237615.1 Mucilaginibacter sp. | reverse complement strand
GATAAACCACTTTTTGTTAATGTTGGCGATGAAATAAAACCGGGAGATGTTCTTTGTATTATTGAAGCTATGAAGTTATTCAATGAAATTGAATCGGAAGTTTCCGGTCGTATTGTAAAAATACTGGTTGATAATGCATCACCGGTTGAATATGACCAGCCGTTATTTTTGGTTGAACCCATGTAAATGTGCATATAGGCAGATGTGTAAATGTGCAAATGAACTGCACATCAAAAAAATCATCTGCACATCAGCACATTTATAATCAGCACATTTAAAATTATGTTTAAAAAAATATTAATAGCTAACCGTGGTGAAATTGCCTTGCGAATTATTCGCACCTGTAAGGAAATGGGAATTAAAACGGTAGCTGTTTATTCTACTGCTGACCGTGACAGTCTTCATGTGCGTTTTGCAGACGAAGCTGTTTGTATTGGCCCGCCTCCCAGTCGTGATTCTTATTTAAATATTCCCAACATTATATCGGCCGCTGAGCTTACCAATGCTGACGCCATACATCCGGGTTATGGTTTTTTATCAGAAAACGCAAAATTTTCTGCCATCTGTGCCGAATACGGAATTAAGTTTATAGGGGCAACCGCTGCGCAGATCAATGCAATGGGTGATAAGGCATCGGCCAAGGCAACCATGAAAAAGGCAGGTGTGCCTACCATTCCTGGTTCCGAAGGTTTATTAACAAGCGTAAAAGAAGGCATCGAGATCTCAAAAAAAATCGGATACCCGGTGATTCTGAAAGCTACAGCCGGTGGCGGTGGCAGGGGTATGCGCATTGTTTGGAAAGATGAAGAGTTTGAAAATGCCTGGGACTCGGCCCGTGCTGAATCGGGTGCCGCATTTGGCAACGATGGCATGTATCTTGAAAAGTATGTGGAAGATCCCCGCCACATAGAAATACAGGTAGTAGGCGATCAATATGGCAAAGTTTGCCATCTTTCTGAGCGCGATTGCTCCATACAACGCCGTCATCAAAAATTAGTTGAAGAGTCGCCATCACCTTTTATGACAGAAAAACTGCGTAAAAAAATGGGCGATGCGGCTATAAAAGGCGCAAAAGCAGTGAAGTATGAGGGAGCCGGAACAGTAGAATTTTTGGTTGATAAAAACCGGAATTTTTATTTTATGGAAATGAACACCCGCATACAGGTAGAACATCCGGTTACCGAGGAGGTGATCAATTTCGACCTGATAAAAGAGCAAATAAAGGTTGCCGCGGGTATTCCTATTTCGGGCAAAAACTACGAGCCGATACTCCATGCTATTGAATGCCGTATCAATGCCGAAGATCCTTTTAATAATTTTCGCCCTTCACCGGGTAAAATCACAAACTTCCATTCGCCGGGAGGCCATGGGGTTCGCATTGATACCCATGTGTACACTGGTTATGTGATACCCCCAAATTACGATTCAATGATTGCCAAGGTAATTTGCATGGCGCAAACCCGCGATGAGGCATTAAGCACTATGGAGCGCGCGTTGAGTGAATTTGTAATTGAGGGTGTAAAAACAACCATTCCTTTCCATTTAAAACTATTGCAGGACCCTAATTTCCGCGCAGGTAATTTTACTACCAAGTTTATGGAAACGTTTGAATATTCCGAATAAATTAAACTGCGTTTTAATAAATAAACGTTATAACATGCCGGGAGTTATACACCGGATGACAAAAAAAAATGGCTAACTGGGGCAGCAAACTGGTCAACGCGATCAGAGACAAAGGAAATAGCATAGAAGGCGAAATGTCATTCTTTGGGCACTTGGAAGCCTTAAGATGGCACTTTCTGAGGGCTGCCTTTGCCGTATTGGTATTTGCCATACTTACTTTTATTTATTATCATGATATTTTTGAAAATATTATCATGGCTCCTACACATACAGACTTCTGGACCTACCGGATGATGTGCAAAGCCGGGGCTGAGCTGCAAGGTATGAGTTCCTATTTTCAAGCAAAGAGTTTTTGCGTTCAGAAGATAAATGTAAAATTAATAAATACCGAGCTGGCCGGCCAGTTCAACCTGCAACTAAATTCGTCCATAATAATCGGCCTTATTTTAGGCATTCCATACCTGCTATTTGAAATTTGGAGATTTATAAGGCCCGCTTTACATGTTAAGGAACGCAAGGCGGCAAGCGGATTTGTATTTTATGCCTCCACTTTGTTTTTCATCGGCGTGCTTTTTGGTTACTATGTAGTGACTCCATTATCAATAAGATTTTTAGCAAGCTATACGGTAAGTGACACGATTGAAAACCTGTTTAGTATTGATTCCTATATTTCATCCGTAACTATGCTGACCCTTTTGGCGGGCATAGTTTTTCAGTTGCCAATTCTTGTTTATATCCTGTCAAGCCTGGGTATACTTACTCCCAAGTTTATGCGTGAAAAGCGCAGGTATGCCACTGTTCTCATATTAATATTGGCAGCAATAATAACGCCATCTCCAGATGCCCTTACCATGCTGGTGGTGGCCCTTCCACTATTTATACTATATGAACTTAGTATCATAGTATCGGCTGTGGTACAGCGCAGGCGCAAAAAAGAAGAAGAACAAGGATTAATGAAGTTGTAATCGGATAAATATGCAGATATGTAAATGTACAGATGTTTGAAAATGTTAAACATCTGCACATTTAGAATGTCATTTGTACATGCACATTTGTATATTCCATTTGCACATCTGAAATCTGTACATTCGCACATTTGCATTTCCATTTCATTTGCACATCTGAAATCTGCACATTTGCACATCTTTAAATCAATATTATGAAACAAGGGTTAAAAATTGCTATTGGTGCAGACCACGCAGGATTTGATTATAAACAAGCTATAATTGAAGCACTAAAAACACAGGAGGTTAAAGATTTTGGAACTTATTCATCCGATTCTGTTGATTATCCTGATTTTGCCCACCCGGTAGCATTGGCAGTTGAAAGCGGAGAGTGTGACTTTGGCATACTGATTTGCGGAAGCGGAAACGGGGTAGCTATAACCGCCAATAAACACCAGGGTATCCGTGCGGCTATCTGTTGGAACGAAGAATTGGCTGACAGAGCCCGTAGTCATAACAATGCAAATATCCTTTGTATTCCTGCCCGCCATATTTCTATTGACGAAGCAAAAAAAATTATCGAAATATTTTTCACGACCGAATTTGAAGGTGGCCGGCACGCTAACAGGATAGGTAAAATAGCATGTTGAGTTTAGTCTTAAGTCAAAAGTTTTAAGCCAGCTTCGGTAAAAAAATGACTTAAGACTAAACTCCACCAGCTTCGAAAAAAAAGACTTGAGAGACTAAAGACTCCCGACTTAATACTAAAACTGCTAACTTCGCAAATATGGGAAGCACGGCGGAAGAATTTTTAGTTGCCTCAGAGGAAAAAGCCTTCGACATGAGTCATCGGCGCATCATTAACTTTAATATTGGTAAATATGATGCAGCTGTTGAAAGAGGCTTATCCAAAATCATCAACCTTGAAAATGCCAAGCGCAAGGCGCACGCCATCAAATGGAAGGTGATGGAAAACCTTGACAAAATTTTGCCTGAGTTTGAAGCCAATTTCCAAAAACGCGGCGGCAAAGTAATATGGGCCAACGATGCCGAAGAGGCCAACCGGGAGATTTTGAACATCTTAAAAAAAGCAGGCGTTAAAACGGTAGTGAAGTCAAAATCGATGGTTACTGAAGAAATCGAACTAAATGAATTCCTGGAACATAACCATATCGAATCATTAGAAACCGACCTTGGCGAATATATTGTACAATTGCTGGGACAAAAGCCCTATCATATTGTAACGCCGGCCATGCACCTTTCGAAAGAAGACATTGCAAAATTATTTAACGAGCGCTTTGGCACCCCAATAGATGCCACACCTGAGCAACTCACCCAAAAGGCCCGTGAATTACTACGGGAAAAATATGTGCAGGCGGATGCAGGCATTACAGGTGCCAACTTCTTAATAGCTGATACCGGCAGTATTGCCATCAGTGAAAATGAGGGTAACGCACGGTTAAGTACCTCGTTCCCTAAAATACATATCGCGGTGGTTGGAATTGAAAAGATCATTCCTTCATTAACAGACCTTGACCTTTTTTGGCCGATGCTTTCCACTCATGGTACGGGGCAGGATTTGACGGTTTATAATACCATTTTAAGTGGTCCGCGGCAGGCGGACGAAATTGACGGTCCCGAAGAGATGTACGTGGTATTGCTGGACAACGGACGCACCAGTCTGCTGGCGCAGAAAGATCAGCGGCAGGCACTATATTGCATTCGTTGCGGCGCTTGTTTAAACGCGTGCCCGGTGTACAAGAACATAGGGGGCCATACTTACGAAACTACCTACAGCGGCCCTATAGGCTCTATTATTACTCCACATATGAACGGCATGGAAGAGTTTAAACACCTGAGCTATGCCTCCAGCCTTTGCGGTAAATGCACCGAAGTTTGCCCGGTAAAGATTGACATTCATAAAATGCTGCTGTTAAACCGCCGCGATGCAGTAAAAGAACAACTGGTAACTACCAAAGAAAAATGGGGCTGGGCTTTGTGGAAAAAGGGAATGCTGAGCCGTGGCTTAACAGATTACTTTAACGGAAGAACCAAAAACTTTTTGCTTAAGACTTTTTTCAAAAAAACCTGGGGCCACCTCAGAGAAATGCCCAAAGTAGCTGATACGTCGTTCAGCCAGAGCTGGAAAGAGCAAAACGGCGTAAAGGAATAAGGCCTGTTAAGCTCTCAAAATCATCAGGTAAAATGTTAAGGGCTGTTAAAAGGATTGAATAGGAAAAACACGTCAGAAAGTTTATATTCGTGCAAGATACCGAAACGGTATTTAACCCCATTAATTTTCGAATAGCTTGAATTTTACATTCATTATAAAGTTCTTAAAACGGAGCTTGTACTTAAGTTTCTGCTTTTTTGTATTACTCTTTAGCCACAGCGCAAAAGCACAAAACACGAATACTGGTTCTGTTAAAAGCATTGACCGCTTTGCCGTCAAGCTGGAAGGGATAAAGGCTGGAAAGACTTCATTAAATCGGAATTTAATCATTAATGCGACATCTCCGCCATTTATTATTTACCCATCACCTCAAACGTATCACGTAGGTGGAGCCATAACGCCCCTTGTACCTGTTAATACAGGCGGACCTGTAATTGGCGGGGGTGCCGGACAAGTTACAACGATTGCTACCCTAAATGGCAGCCTAAACTCAATGACTGGTGTGGCGGTTGATGCTGCAGGCAATGTATTTATGGCTGACTTTGGGAACAATGATATTTATGAAAAAGACACAAACGGGGCAATTACCATTTTTGCCGGCAATGGTAGCAGAGGTGCTGTAAACGGTATCGGCCCATCGGCTAACTTTTTTGAACCAGACGCTTTGGTATTTGATAATGCCGGTAATTTATATGTAGGAGACTCAGGAAATAATTTAATAAGAAAGATAACCCCTGATGATGTAGTAACAACCCTTGCAGGCAGTGGGAACGCGGGCTCTGCTGATGGTATGGGCAGCAGCGCTACTTTTTCATCACCGCGGGGCCTTGCAGCGGATGTAGCCGGTAATATATATGTAGCCGACCAGGGTAATAATTTAGTACGGAAAATTACTGCGGCAGGGTTGGTAACTACAGTTGCGGGCAATGGTAAATTAACGACTTTTAATACGCCAACCGGAGTAGGTGTAGATGCGGCCGGTAACCTGTATGTTACTGAAAAAGACGGAAATATAATAAAAAAAATAAATTCGGCAGGTGTCGTGACAATTATTGCCGGTAATGGCAGCTCCGGCTTTACAAATGGTACCGGAGCGGCCGCAACTTTTAATTATCCGCGCGAATTAAGGATCGATGGTTCCGGCAACGTATATGTAACTGAACAACAAAACAATGACGTGAGGATGATAACTCCCGCCGGGGTAGTAACAACACTTGCGGGGAATGGCCATTTAGGAATGTCGGACGGGATAGGAACAGCGGCAACCTTTGGTGGCCCGATTGGTTTGGCGATAGACAGCAAAGGTAATCTGTACACAGCTGACAACTGGAGTAGTGCGATACGAAAAATAACATTAGGCGGTTATACTATTGATAAGACGTTGCCGCCGGGGTTGCTTTTTGACCAAACAACCGGCATTATCAGCGGTACTCCGATGGTTGCCTGGCCGGCTACTTATTACACCATAACAGCGAACAATGCGGGCGGCAGCGTTGGCGCGGTAGTTGATATCACCGTGCTTGCCAGTGCAATTAAACCTTCCATAATTAGTTTTCCTGTACCACCACTTACCATTGACGCCAATAATAATCTCATCCCAGGTGCAACCAGTACCAATACCGAAACACCGATAATTTATACAAGCAGTAATACAGCTGTTGCAACTATAACTGCTGGGGGGCTGATACATATAATAGGCCCCGGCGTAAGCTATATTACTGCCTCACAAAGCGGTGACGCAAACTACGCGGATGCTATTGCGGTAACTGATATTCTTACTGTTACACAATATGAGTATATCGTTTTCCCGCCAATCCCGGTCAAAAATACTTGTGATGCCGATTTCCCTGCCGGGGCAACGAGTTCAGTTTCAGTTTTCCCGATGACTTATACCAGCAGCAATCCTGCCGTGGCGACTATTTCAGCACAGGGAATTATTCATATAACGGGTGTAGGCACCACTACCATTACTGTATCGCAGGCCGGGGACAATCTGTATGTAGCCGGCCCTCCGCAAACACAAATTTTAACCGTACAAGCGCCCTTAGTCCCGCAGGTAAGCATAGCTGCCAGTGCCAATAGCTTTTGTACAGGCATGTCAGTCACTTTTAGTGCAAGTGCAACCAATGCTGGAATCAATCCCGCTTACCAATGGCAGGTTAATGGCGTAAATGCCGGCACCAACAGCGCCACCTTTGCTACCACTACCATTAATGCAAGTGATGTAATTCAATGTATTGTTACTGCCGATGATTCCTGTAAAATAAGTACCACATCCAGTACCATAAGTGGGTTAGCAGTATCACCCTATACTACACCTGCTATAGCTATTCAATCCTCCGTGACGGGGATGGTTTGCAGTGGCACCGCTATCAGTTTCACTGCCACCATTAGCAATGGTGGTACGAGCCCGATTTATCAATGGTTGGTTAATGGCAATAACGCTGGCACTAATAGTTCTGTTTTTACCAGCAGCACTCTTGCAGACGGAGATATTGTTACTTGTATGCTTACCAGCCAGGGCGGCAAATGTCTTACCACTTTATCTGCCTCCTCAAATGCTATTGCAGTAAGCCTAATACCCATACCCAATCCTCCGCCGACGTTAACCGTTACTGCCTCGGCAAATAACGTTTATAAAGGTACACCAATTACGTTTACGGCAAGCCCGGCTAACACCGTTGCTGTTACCGGCTACCAATGGCACATTAACGGCATTAACGCCGGTACAAACAGCGCCATTTTTACCAGCGGCAATATTAACAATGCTGACACAGTTACCTGTACCATTACTTTAGGCTCCGGATGTATTGTGTCGATTACAAGCCTGCCTTTTATAGCTGTTATTCTGCCGCCGCCAAACGTTACCATACCCAACGCCTTTACACCTAATGGCGATGGCATTAACGACAACTGGCAGATTCCGGACCTGGCCTATTACCCGCATTGTACGGTAGAAATATATACCCGGTACGGCACAATGATATTTCAGTCGAGGGGATATAGTAAGGCGTGGGATGGGATGTATAATGGGAGCAAACTTCCCACAGGGACGTATTATTACGTTATTGACCTCAATAATAATAACAGCAAAAAACTTAGCGGGTACGTTGCTATTTTACGGTAGGAATTAAAAGCTTAATAACGGTGCGTATTTTAAAACTGTTTCCTTGGTCGTTTGGGTTTCACCGAACCTTCTGCTTGCTTTGTTGTTCTGGAAAAGCCCGGCTTTGAGCCCCCGTAGTTTTTTGAGGATGAATATTTAGGAGCAGGCGGTTTTTCGGCAACAATATTTAAACTTAAAACCCGGTCCTTAATCATGGTGCCGTTCAGCGCGTCCATTGCATTTTCGGCGTCAGCGAGCCCTTTCATTTCTAAAAAAGCATAACCCTTGCATTCCCCGCTTTTTTTATCCCTAACTATCTTTATGGTATCTACCGTTCCAAAAGGACTAACCAGTTGAACCAGTTCCATTTCTTGCATGTCAAGGGGAAAACCGCCGATAAATAATTTTGTCATTGTAATAGATGTGTAAGCAATTTATAATTGTGCAAATTATAAAATTTAAAGCTAAGAAGAAACAATAAGCGGCAGGAAAAAAAGTCAAGGCAAGCCCCAACATTGTGTGTCTGTCCTGCCATAGATCATCCCGCTGCTGCAACCGTCCCGCTTGCGGCCCGTATGCGGGACTTTCCAATTTCATTTCTTCAAAAAAATAGCTATCAATCTTTATTGCTCCATCCCATCAACGGCCACAAGCGGGATGTTTGCGGAGCAACGGCAATTTATGAAAAATTGACTAGTTTTATTAATTGGCTGAAATAAAGTGAATTATATCATTCACCTCAAGTGTTCCACCCGTTCCATTCGTTCCAGGCGTTCCATCTCAAAAAGTGGAACACCCCGAACAAATATTATAAACGCTTAGGCGTTTGCCACCAGCTTGCTAAGGCTGCGGTATAAATAGTTGCCGAAAATATGCCTGCGTGCAAATCTCCCGGGTGAATCGGCATTGATAAATTTCCTGTACACTTCTTTGGGAACGTCAAAATACTCGTAAGCGCTACCGTCGGAAAAGTTTACGGTAAGTACCTGGGATTTATAGTCAAAATCGATAATGCCGGCATTAGCAGTAGTGTCGGTATATTCCGAAATTGACTGGTCGCGTGTTTCAGGTGCAATGCTTACCAAAAAATGATAGGCTTCAATGATGTGTTTGCTTTTTTCTTCGGCTTCTAAACGCAGTTCAGCATTGTCGTGAAATTTATCAGGATGCCAGGTTTTTATTAAACTCCTGTAAACGGTTTTTAGTTCCTGTAATTCGGCAGCTTCATTTACGCTCAGCAGCTTCCGATAATCAACAATTTTTTTCATAGCGTTTTCTCTTATCTTATTGTCATTGAAGAGGAAAGCTAATTACTTGTTAATACCTGTTTCAAGAAAATAATTTTTCAAAGGTACAGTTTCTTAACGAGAAAAAGTTGCTAAACGCAAAGTGTTGCATCCAAATGCTGTCAGGATACTGTTATCTCGCCTCTGATATCAGTCTCCAGCCAGTGCTTAACGTCTTTCGAATCTTGAAAATGTCCCAGGAGATACATCATTTTAGTAACCGCGGACTCATAAGTCATGTCATAACCGTTGGCTACGCCAATGTCTTTTAATTGCCTGCTGGTTTCATAGCGGCCCAACTCAACAGTACCAACCTTGCATTGGGAAATATCAAGGATCACTTTACCGCTATCAATAGCGTTTTTAAGCAGGTCCACAAACCATTGGTCGGTAGTGGTATTCCCTGCGCCGAACGTTTCCATGACAATGCCGCGCACATCAGCTGTTAAAATTGTTTCCACAACTTTCGGGCTGATACCGGGATACAATTTCAATACGGCGACATCGCTCACCAGGTTCTTGTGTACAATAAGCGGTTCGCCGTCCTGCGGATGCTTGATGTCATTTACGCTGAAACGCAGATGTACGCCAGATTCGGCCAGTATAGGGTAATTAGGAGAACGGAATGCCTCGAACTTGGATGAATTATATTTAAATGACCGGTTACCCCGGAATAATTTGTAGTCAAAATAAATACAAACCTCGGGTACGCGGGCGCGTTCGTGTTTTTTAGCTTTGGCAATTTCAATGGCGGTCATTAAATTTTCCTTCGCATCGGTACGTACCGCGCTAATAGGTAATTGTGAACCGGTGAAAATAACAGGTTTGCCTAAGTTTTCGAGCATGTAACTCAAGGCTGATGCAGTGAATGCCATCGTATCCGAACCATGTAATATCACAAAACCATCAACTGAATCGTAATTAGCTTCTATTAACCCGGCAAGTTCACTCCAAACGGCGGGATTCATATTGGACGAATCGATGATCTGTTCGAATGAGTGTACTTTTATTTTGCAATTAAGTTTCTCCAGCTCCGGCACATTGTCCATTATTTGCTCAAAGTTGATCGGTTTGAGCACTTTTGTCTGGGGATCGCTCATCATACCTATTGTCCCGCCGGTATAAATGATCAATATCTGGTTCATGCTTGTTAGGTTGTACTAAATAACTTTTTTATAAACTGTTTATACACCAAATATTTGCCTGGAATTTGCTGTGGTTACGTTAGCTACAGCGTCCAGGTCGGTTTGATGTAAATCCGCCACTTTTTGTGCTACATAAATCAAATATGAGCTTTCGTTAGGCTTTCCCCTGTACGGAACGGGTGTAAGGTACGGAGAATCTGTTTCTAAAACTATATGATTTAAATCGATTTGTGCTATGATTTTGTCTAAGCCTGCGTTTTTGTAAGTAACTACGCCCCCAATGCCCAGGTAAAAACCAAGGTTAATTATTTGATTCGCTTGTTCAAGCGTTCCTGTGAAACAATGGAATATACCCCGCAAATTTTCGTCCTGCTCCTGTTGCAGCACTTCAAAAACCTCATTAAAAGCATCCCTGCAATGAATTACTATCGGCAATTTTAATTGCTTTGCCCAGGCAATTTGTTTTTTAAACGCCTGCACCTGCTCCGTTAAAAATGTTTTATCCCAATAAAGGTCTATCCCGATTTCGCCAATTGCTACAATTTTATGCTGATCAATTGAATTTTGAATTGTGTTTAATTCCTCTTCCCAATCAGCTTTTACTGAACATGGATGTAAACCCAGCATTGGGTAACATTGATCCGGAAAGGAGTCAACAAGTGAAAATACCATTGGAACAGAAGAGGCATCCACATTGGGTAAAAATAAGCGGCCGATGTTTTTTTGCTTACACCGCTCCATCAATTCCACACGCTTTTCAATAGCTGTTTCGTAATACAGGTGGGTATGCGTATCGGTTAAAACCATGTTGCAAAGTTAACTATCTGGATAAAATTGCGGCAACCACGGTGTTATTTAGCATGAATCTATATTACAGGTAAAAATAATAAACATAGATGACATAGGCTTTTAAATGGAATTTCAAATTGCCTTTAAACAAATAGTTGTATTTTTGCCGCTTTAAAAACATACTTATGAGCCAGCGGACAAGGATCAAGGCATTACTGGAAAGTGAACAAACCGATGTTGAAGTAACAGTAAAAGGATGGGTACGTACCTTCCGTAATAACCAGTTTATTGCTTTGAATGATGGCTCAACCAATAGCAACATACAGGTTGTGGTAGATTTTGAAAATACTGACCCGGCCTTATTGAAAAGAATAACCACCGGCGCTGCCATAAGCGTTTCGGGTATATTGATCGCTTCATTGGGTAAAGGACAAAAAGTTGAAGTTAAAGCAAAAGAGATAGAAATTTTGGGGGACAGCGATCCTGAAAAATATCCACTACAACCTAAAAAGCACAGCCTGGAGTTTTTACGCGAAATAGCCCACCTGCGTTTCCGGACCAATACTTTTGGCGCCATTTTCCGTGTGCGTAATAGCCTGGCATTTGCCATACACCAGTTTTTTCAGGAACGCGGATTTATTTATTTGCATACGCCGATTATTACTGCCTCGGATGCCGAGGGTGCAGGCGAAACCTTCCATGTAACAAATTTTGATTTGGCTAACCCACCTAAAACGGAAAGTGGTGAAATTGATTTTTCGCAGGATTTTTTTGCGAAAGCAACCAACCTTACCGTATCCGGTCAGTTGGAAGGCGAATTAGGCGCAATGGCGCTAAGCGATATTTATACTTTCGGACCGACCTTCCGGGCGGAAAATTCCAATACCACCCGCCATTTAGCGGAATTTTGGATGATAGAGCCTGAGGTGGCTTTTAATGACCTGGATGACAATATGAACCTTGCTGAGGATATGTTAAAATATCTGATCAAATATACTTTAGATAAAAACGCAGAAGACTTAGAATTTTTAAATCAACGCTTGCAGGAAGAGGAAAAGCAAAAGCCGCAGAATGAACGGTCGGAAATGTCATTAATTGAAAAATTACAGTTTTGCCTGGATAACGACTTTGAACGTTTAACCTATACGGAAGCGATAGAGATTTTAAAGGAATCAACTCCAAATAAAAAGAAAAAATTCCAATACCCGGTTGAAGGCTGGGGCACCGACCTTCAATCAGAGCATGAGCGTTATTTGGTAGAGAAACACTTTAAAAAACCGGTTATCCTTACCGACTATCCGAAACAGATAAAAGCATTCTACATGCGTCAAAATGAGCCCGATGGTAGTGGACGTGAAACTGTTCGGGCCATGGATATCCTTTTCCCCGGCATAGGTGAAATTATAGGCGGCTCGCAGCGTGAAGAACGCCTGGATAAACTTGAGCAGCGCATGGACGAAATGGGCATACCAAAAGATGAGCTATGGTGGTATTTGGATACCCGCAGGTTTGGCGCTTGTCCGCATGCCGGTTTTGGATTGGGGTTTGAACGCCTGGTGCTATTTGTTACCGGGATGGGTAATATCAGGGATGTGATCCCTTTCCCAAGGTTCCCCAAGAATGCGGAGTTTTAATCACAGATTTTTAGGTGATTTTTTTGATTACACTGATTTTTGGTTGGCTGTTGAGAAACGATATTGCAGCCAAGATTATCCGGAAATATTTGTTTTATAATAATCTGTGATCCGTGACAAAAATTGAGCTCTCCACCCATATTAATGCCCCAATAAAGCACTGTTTTGATTTGGCAAGGAGTATTGATCTGCACATGGAATCTACCAAACAAACAGGTGAGCAAGCCATTGCAGGGCGCACAAGCGGATTGATAGGCCCGGGCGAAACCGTTACCTGGCGGGCAAAGCATTTTGGTATCTGGCAAACACTTACTTCAAAAGTTACCGAATTTGATTATCCCAATTCTTTTACGGACGAAATGGTTAGCGGAGCGTTTAAAAGGTTCAGGCATAAGCATCTTTTTTATGCCATCCATAATGAAACGGTGATGAAGGATATTTTTGTTTTTGAGTCCCCATTAGGTTGGTTTGGGAGAATTGCCAATTACTTGTTTTTGAACCGCTATATGCACAAACTCCTGCTAAAAAGAAATAGCGTTATAAAAGCATCTGCTGAAATGAAAAATTGGTAAGATTAAATAAGTGTCCTGAACGACAGGTTGAACTTTAGTTCGAATAGCCAATAAAAAAGAAAAGGCCATCCCGCTTGGGACAGCCTGTATATATATTTTTGTTATCACAATAATTAAGCCTCCAACAACTCCTCCAGGTTGCGAAGTCCCATTGTAAAACCTCCTTCGAAGCCCATTGCTATAATCTTTTCCATATCTGCCTCTTTATCAAATGTGATAGCCACCTCAACTTTTGATCCTGTTGCAGTTTCTTTAAATTGAACAAACCAATACATCAGAGGTGCACTGGTATCCACCTTGCCATTTTCATCACAAAAGGTAGTCACAGCTTTAAAGCTTTGTCCGGGGTTTATCGCTTTAAAATCTACCCTGCTCCAATGCTCTTCACCTTCAGGTCCAACCATACAATAGAGCCACAAACCGCCTTCACTAAAGTCCATTGTTTTAGTTTCGGCCCTCCACGGTTTAGGCGCCCACCATTTATCAAGGATGCTGCTTTCTGTCCATGCTGTCCACACCTTGCTGGCCGGGGCATTAAATTCTCTGGTAACATCGAGTTTCCGGTTAGCCAGGTCTTTTGAAAATACTGTGTTGTTTATCATAACTACTGATTTTATAGGTCTGTTAATATATTATCCAACTGGGTAAAACGATCGTCCCAAAGTTTACGAAAGGTCTCCAGCCATTTATCAATTTCTTTCATTTTCTGTGGATTAAAATAATAATGAATTTCGCGGCCTTGCTGTTGTGGTTTCACCACCTCGCATTCAACCAAAATTTGAATGTGTTTGGATACAGCTTGCCGGGTACTGCCAAAATGTTCAGCAATAGCGTTAGGCGTCATGGCGCTAATTGCCAGCAGACTTAATATAGCGCGGCGGGTGGGGTCGGCAATGGCCTGGTAAATATCTCTTCTCATAATTCGCAACCGTTTGATTGCAAATATAAATGCAATTAATCAGTTGCGCAAATTTTTAATTAGTTTTTTTAATACTTTTCAATCAGGTGTATTATTGAATACTTTTATTCACTGTAATCAACAAACCGGGGATAGCGATCTGAATACTACCTGAAGATATTCCCCTTCAGGGGGGCTAGGGGGTTTTATAATCTTTATGTACAATCAAAAAGCTGGCACGTTCTGTTTTATGGAGAGGAACATCCCAATTGCCCTGGTAGGTAATTTGGGTTGGTAATAGCTCACCATTTATATTGTTAAGCTCAATGTTCATCTGGATATCAAAGCTGAAGATCCAGTTACTGTATTTTAAGTCAACATATCTGCCCAATATCTGGAAGGTACGGGTATCGAAAATAGTGGTCATCTCTTTGATCACCACATCATTATCAGCTATGCTTGGCTTCCTGATAACCCTGAACCGGTATACAGGGATAGAGTCAAGATATTTTCCCCGTGCAAACTGGTAGTAATAATAGTCGCGCATGTCCTTCGAAAATATCTCAGTCTTACTGCTGATAAAGGGAATGCCTGTCACTTTATGTCCGGGACGAAAAGTCAGTGTCTTTAACTTGTCCTTATAGCTTTCGTTTTTACCGCCTGCGCCATCTAATGAAGGCCCGTTTGTAAAATCAGAATTATAGGCATTCATAAAAATATAATCAAACATCTCAACTGTATAAAGCTGATATTTGCCATTACTTTTATAAAGTGAGCCACTATCTTGCTTCGCAAGGTATTCTATTTTATGTTTACCGCTAATATTGCTGTGCTTTATTTTACGGTAAATCTTTCCATCAACTTTGTTCTTTTTATTGTAGGTATAAATCCGGTTCTCCGCGGTAAATGAATGTTTCTTCATATTGCGGAAGGCTTTATAAAATCCGGTATCAGCTAATACGGCGTCAATAAAGTCCTGCGTGTTTAAATGGTGTGAATGGATATTAACAGCAGAATCAATTACAATGGTGCGGATGGTATCGGGATTGAAACGTTTAATCTGCTGCGCGAAGGAAACACAGTTCATTAAAAGAAATAAAGGAAAAATCAGGGATCTTTTACTCACAATATTTTGTCCGAGGTTCCTGGACGATGGACCAAATTACGATATCAATTAATCTTAATTTCCCAATTGCTTTACAGCAAGATATGCCATTAAGCCCGTACTAATTTTAAAAGCATCTTCCTCTACATCAAACGTTGGCGTATGTACAGATGATGTAATGCCCCGGCTTTCGTTACGGGTGCCCAAACGGTAAAAGCAAGAATCCGCTACCTGTGAATAATAGGCAAAATCTTCAGCAGCCATCCAGATATCGAGGTCGAGCACATTTTCTTTTCCCAGGTAATCTTCTGCATGGCTGCGGGTCGCTGCCGTAAGCTTTTCTTCATTGATAAGGAAAGGATAGCCGCGCATGATATTAAAATCGCAGCTTCCACCCATGCTTTCGGCTATGCCTTCAGCCATTTTTTTCATTTTAATATGCGCCTCGCTGCGCCACTTTTCATCCATCGTTCTGAAGGTACCTTCAAGGTAAACTTCGTTAGGGATAACATTAGTGGCACCATTTGCTATTACCTTGCCAAAAGAAAGCACAGAAGGGCTTTTAGGATCGGCAGAGCGGCTAATAATTGTTTGCAGGGCAGTTAAGATGTGCGCGGTAATTATCACAGGATCAATGTTTTGCTGTGGTTGTGCACCGTGGCCGCCTTTGCCATATACGGTAACATATAATTCATCGGTTGATGCCATGTATTTACCGGCCCGGAAACCGACCTTGCCGGCATCTATCAGCGGCATTACATGCTGCCCCAGTACTGCCTGCGGTTTTGGGTTTTCCAGTACACCTTCTTTAATCATCAGGCTGGCTCCGCCGGGCAATTTCTCTTCGGCAGGCTGAAAGATCAGCTTGATCGTTCCTCCGAACTGGCTTTTTAATTCGGTTAATATTTTTGCAGTGCCCAACAGGGAGGATGTGTGCGCATCATGCCCGCAGGCGTGCATTACACCTGTATTTTGCGATTTATAGGGCACCTGGTTGGCTTCGGTAATAGGCAGCGCATCCATATCCGCACGCAGGGCCACAACCTTGTCCGATGGTTTTTCTCCTTTTATTAAAGCTACCAGGCCATTGTCGGCCATTCTTTCATAAGTTAAGCCTAACGCTTCCAGTTTACCTGCAACAAAAGCTGAGGTTTCCACTTCATTAAAAGAAAGCTCGGGGTGGGCGTGGAGGTGGCGGCGGGTGGCAACCACATCGTTAAAAATAGTCTCTGATAATTGCTGTATTTGCTCTTTAATCATTTGAACTGTCGGGTTTGGGGGGATTTATCTTCCCTGAAATAATAAACAGGCTGCTGCTGAACATTTGGGTAAGCTCGTTTTGGAGCTTTTGCGCTTCCAACCGCGTTCTGAAATCCCCGGCCTGTACTTTAAAGTTTGGTTCGGTATAAGTAATATAGGTTCTTATATCGGGATACTCGCCCCTGAACTTTGCCTGCGCATCATAAGCGGCCTGCCTGCTTGAACCAAAAAATATCTGTACCCTGTAGCCGTATACCGTTTCTTCGCTGGTGCCGGTACCTACAGAACTGCTGCTTTTATTCAGAAACGGTCGTCTCGCGATCAAAGTATCTATCAGCGGATCTTTTATTACCTCAACTTTACCGCGGGTTTGGGCTAAAGACACGGCCGGGGCAAAAAGGACCATAAAAAAAATGCAGCATCTCATCTGGCTAAACTTAGCGGTTAAATAAGATACTGCGTTTTTCATTTGTTATTTTACTTGTTTGTCATTGCGAGGTACGAAGCAATCGCATGCTATACAGGGCCGCGTTGCAAAACGGTCAGCAAAGTTCGCGATTGCCGCGCTCTGCTGCCAATGACAGATTTTTCTTTATTCTGTTTATACCAACCCTACGCCGTGGCAATTTTTATACTTTTTGCCGCTGCCACAAGGACAAGGGTCATTCCTTCCAATTTTTTGCTCGACCCTTACAGGGGTGGCTTTTTGAAGTTCGCGCATATCCTGCATTGCAGCACCGTTTGCCTCACTTACCAGCTCGGGCTTGGAAGTACGCATCTTTTTAAGGTCGAGTTTTGGCTGCGGCCTTGCCTCACGTACCTCATCTGCCTGTTGTTGTACCGGGATAACTCCCCTGAACAGGAAGCTAACCAGTTCTTTATTTACCGTTGCAAGCATTTGACGGAATAACTCAAACGCTTCAAACTTATAAACCAACAGCGGATCTTTTTGTTCGTAAACTGCGTTTTGTACCGATTGTTTTAACTCGTCCATTTCGCGCAGGTGTTCTTTCCAGGCATCATCTATCAGGTAAAGGGTCACATTTTTTTCAAATGACTTAAATACCTCTACCCCTTTATTTTTTATTGCCTTTTTTAGCGGAACAGAAACCTGCAGGCCGTGTATGCCATCGGTAAACGGAACAACAATGTTTTCAACATGTTCTCCGCGGGTATCAAAAACATCCTTTAAAACGGGGAATGCCTGCTGTGCAATAGCTTCCTGCTTGCGTTTATAAAATTCGGTTACTTCCGCAAATACCCTGTCGGTTAATGCATTGATATTAGTGCCGAGGAATTCATCATGGGTTAATTCAATATCCACCGAAAATTCCCGGATCAGTTCAAGATTAAATCCTTCATAGTTATTTGATTCCTTGTACTCGGTAACTATATCCTCCACAACATCAAAAATGGTATTGCTTATATCAACGTCCAAACGGTCGCCAAATAAGGCACTTTTACGTTTTGAATAAATAACAGTACGTTGTGAGTTCATCACATCGTCATACTCCAGCAAACGCTTACGGATACCAAAGTTGTTTTCTTCAACTTTTTTCTGCGCACGTTCAATAGAGTTTGATATCATTGAGTGCTGAATCACTTCGCCTTCTTCAATACCCATTTTTACCATCAGGTTGGAGATCCTTTCGGATCCGAACAAACGCATCAGGTTATCTTCCAGGGATACAAAGAATTGTGATGATCCCGGGTCACCCTGCCTGCCCGCACGACCACGCAACTGGCGGTCAACACGACGCGATTCATGCCGCTCGGTACCAACAATGGCCAAACCACCAGCGTCTTTCACGCCAGGCCCCAGCTTTATATCTGTACCACGACCAGCCATGTTAGTTGCAATAGTAACCGTACCTGACTTACCGGCTTCCGCTACGATATCGGCCTCCTTCTGGTGCATTTTGGCGTTGAGTACATTGTGCTTTATACCACGTAGCTTAAGCATCCGGCTCAGTAGTTCCGAAATTTCTACAGAGGTAGTACCTACCAGCACGGGCCGGCCAGCTTGTGTTAGCTTGCTGATCTCTTCGGCCACTGCATTATATTTTTCGCGTACGGTACGATAAACCAAATCCTGCCTGTCTTCGCGGCTGGTTGAAGTGTTGGTAGGTATTTCAACCACATCCAGCTTATAGATCTCCCAAAACTCACCGGCCTCTGTAACCGCAGTACCCGTCATACCACAAAGCTTGTGGTACATACGGAAGTAATTTTGAAGGGTGATAGTTGCAAAAGTTTGGGTGGCATCTTCCACCTTTACATTTTCTTTAGCTTCAATAGCCTGGTGCAAACCGTCGGAATAACGGCGGCCATCCAGTACACGGCCTGTTTGCTCGTCAACTATTTTTACCTTTCCTTCATCCAAAATATACTCTGTATCCTTTTCAAAAAGCGTGTATGCTTTTAGTAACTGGTTAACTGAGTGAATACGTTCGGACTTAATAGAAAAGTCACGCATCAGTTCATCCTTACGTGCGATCTTTTCTTCTGCCGGAAGGCTTGATTTTTCAATTTCTGATATCTCCGTTCCAACATCGGGCATCACAAAAAAGTGAGGATCTTCACCGGAAGAGGTGATCAGCTCAATACCTTTTTCGGCCAGCTCAACCTGGTTGTTTTTTTCATCAATAATAAAAAACAGCTCAGCATCTACTTTATGCATTTCCTTGCTTTGGTCCTGCATGTAGTAATTTTCTGTCTTTAATAATGTCTGCCTGTTGGCGCCTTCACTTAAATATTTAATTAATGCCTTGCTTTTAGGTAAGCCTCTGAAAGCCCGAAACAATGCCAATCCACCTTCTTCGGGGCCAGTTTTGCCATCAGCGATCAGCTTTTTAGCATCGTTTAATGCACCATTTACATAAGCTTTTTGCGCATTAACCAAACGCTCAATACGCGGTTTTAGCTCATAAAACTCGTGCTCATCTCCGCGTGGGATGGGGCCGGAAATGATCAGCGGTGTACGCGCATCATCAATTAATACCGAGTCAACCTCATCCACCATGGCATAGTGCAGTTTACCTTGCACCAGTTCTTCCGGGCTGCGTGTCATATTGTCACGCAGGTAGTCAAAACCAAATTCGTTATTGGTGCCAAAGATTATATCGGAGAGATAAGCACTGCGGCGTTCTTCTGAGTTAGGCTCATGTTTATCAATACAATCAACCGATAAACCATGGAACTCATATAAAGGGCCCATCCATTCAGAGTCACGACGAGCCAGGTAATCATTCACCGTTACAATGTGGACACCTTGTCCGGCCAAAGCATTTAAGTAGGCAGGCAATGTGGCTACCAGTGTTTTACCTTCACCTGTCGCCATCTCGGCAATTTTGCCCTGGTGCAATACAATACCACCTATCAGCTGCACATCGTAGTGCACCATATTCCAGGTAGTTTCGTTACCGGCGGCAAGCCAGGTACTGCTGTGAGTAGCCTTATCACCTTTGATCACCACATTGTTCTTTTTAGCCGCTAATTCACGGTCAAATTGCGTCGCGGTAA
>JAQNCM010000685.1 GCA_029237615.1 Mucilaginibacter sp. | reverse complement strand
GAGCTGGGCGCCGCTGAAGTTCGACGCGCCGATCTCGCGCACGATGCCCGCCCGGACGTGCTTGTCGAGTGCGCGGAGCGTCTCCTCGATCGGCGTCACTCCGTCGGGCTGGTGGTACTGGTAAAGGTCGATCCGCTCCACCTCGAGTCGCCGCAGCGACTCGCGGAGCGCGTGGTCGATGTAGGGACCCGAGCCGCGCGGCGCATCCGGATAGCCCGGCGCTCCATCCATCGCCATCCCGAACTTGGTGGCGAGCACGACGTCGTCGCGGCGTCCGCGCAGTGCCTCGCCGAGCAGCCGCTCACTGGCCCCGATGCCGCCGTAGATGTCGGCGGTGTCGAAGAAGTTGATGCCGTCCTGGAGCGCCGCATCGACGACGGCGCGCGTGCCGGCGGCGTCCAGGCGCCGGCCGAAGTTGTTGCACCCGAGGCCGACGATCGTGACGTCGAGCCCGCCGAGCGTTCGCGTAGGTAATTGAGTGGTCATCAAGGTTCAGCTTACGCTCAGGGCGAGTACAGATCCGCACGACAGACGAACAGGAGCCTGAGCAATGGAGACATGGGATGCGATCCGCGCCCGTCGCAATATCCGGACGTTCGCTGAGCGACCGATCCCGCCCGACCAGCTTGATCGCGTGCTGGAAGCAGGCCGGCGCGCACCCTCCGGGCGCAACCGGCAGCCGTGGGACTTCGTGGTGGTCACCGACCGCAAGCAGTTGCAGCAGCTGGCCACGGTGTGGCGTGGCGGGGGCCACGTTGCCGGTTCCGCGGCCACGATCGAGAAGATACTGCCCGACGACGAGGACGCGGGCGTGCGCGAGCGAGATCGCTACGACGCCGGCCAGACGACGATGGCGATGATGATTGCGGCCGCCGATCTGGGGATCGGCTCGGGCCATTCAGCGGTCGGCGACCACACACGGGCGCAGGAGATCCTCGGCTTCCCTGAGGACCGCTACGCCGCTTACCTGATCGCCCTAGGCTTTCCGGCCGACCGCCCGCTGCGCCCGATCCGGCAACCGGACCGCCGCCCGTTCGAGGAGGTCGTGCACCGCGGTCGCTGGTAGCGCCGCCCGGCGCGCTGGGCCGCCCGGCGCGACGGCCCCCGGCGGCGCTCGCTCAGCTGCCGGTGCGAGCGCGGAGATCGAAGTACAGAATCGCTCCGATCAGCGCCGAGAAGGACTGGCCCACGGTGCCGACGACGATCGCCAGCGCGACCTGCTGGACGTGGGTGTGTGACCCCGCGATCGCGACGCCGGCCTGGTTCAGCGCGAACTCGAAGATGCCGGCGATCACCACCGCCCCGAACACATGTCTCCACAGCCCGCGCGTGAGCTCCATGCTCCGCCGCAGCGCGCCGATCCAGTCGGTGCGCTCGATCGCCGCCACCTGCGCCACCACCGCCAGCCGGATCAGCAGCATCAGCCCGGGGATCACGAACGCCAGCAGGCCGACGAAGATCGCGAACCCGGCGACGATCTGCGCCGCAGCGGCGACCGCCAGCACCGGGAGCGCACGCCGGTACACCGACACGAACCGCGGCGCCGCACCTTCGCCGAGCAGCGAAAGCGCGTGGATGTGCAGGACCGAGACCAGCGGGCCAACCAGCGCGAAGCCGACCATGCTGAGGATAAAGATCGTTTGGGCACTCGCGTTGCTCTCCCCGAGCGGCGTCGAGCCCGTGGCGGCGAGCACGATCAGCGTGTACGGCGCCACCACCGAGAGCGCGAGCCCCAGGAACAGCAGCGGATGGCGCCGGTGGCAGATCACGGCGAGGTCGACGATCTGGCCGACCTGGCGCGGAGCTTGAAGGTCGGTCTCGGTGGAGGCGTTCATCGTTCCCACGCTGGCGATCGGCGCCCCGTGCGGGGACCGAAGTTCTACCAGTGTCAGCTGTCGCCGCGCTAAGCGTGGCTCACAGCTCCTCCAGCCTACGCTCCAGGAACGCGCGCTCGGGCCCAGGGCGGCTCAACTGAAGCGCCCGCCGGTAAGCGTCGCGCGCGTCCTGCGTGCGTCCGAGCCGCCGGAGCAGCTCGGCCCGCGTGGAGTGCAGGTACTGGTACTCGCTGAGGTCGAGGCGCTCGAGGATCGCCAGTCCCGCCGCCGGTCCCTGCGCCTGCGCCACCGCGACCGCGCGATTGCACTCCACCACGGGCGAGCCCGTCAGCTGGGCGAGTTCGGCGTACAGCCCGGCGATCTGTGCCCAGTCGAGCTCCGGCTCGGTCTGCAGCGAGGCGATCGCCGCCTGCAGCACGTAGGGGCCTCGTCCCCGGAGCGCCAGCGCGCGGTGCAGCGCATCCCGTCCGTCGCGGATCTGGTCGTGGTCCCACAGGGCTCGGTCCTGGTCGCGCAGCAGCACAAGCTGATCCCCAGCGAACCGCGCCGCCCGCCGGGCGTCGTGGACCGACATCAGCGCCAGCAACCCGAGCACCTCCGGCTCGTCGGGCATCAGGCCGGCCAGCAGCCGGCCGAGTCGAAGGGCCTCGGTGGCGAGGTCCCCGCGGGTGGGCGGGGAGGAATACCCCTCGTTGAAGATCAGGTAGATCACCGCCAGCACGGCCGCCAGCCGATCGGGAAGGAGATGGTCTGGCGGCACCGCGAACGGGATTCCGGCCGCCTTGATCTTGCCCTTGGCGCGAGTCAGCCGGCGCTTCATCGTCTCGGGGGCGATGACGAACGCGCGCGCGATCTCGTCGGTGCTAAGGCCGCCGAGCGCGCGCAGCGTCAGCGCGACCTGGGCCTCGAGCGCGAGCGCGGGGTGGCAGCAGGTGAACAGCAGCTCGAGCCGCTCGTCGGGGATTGCCATCTCGTCAGGCTCCTGGTCCTCGTCGCTGCGCTC
>JAQNCM010000201.1 GCA_029237615.1 Mucilaginibacter sp. | reverse complement strand
AGATTGCCGTGTGCCCCCCTACCCTATAACTTCGCTGCAGCGCATTTGCTTACATAAAAGGGTGTCAGCCCGAGCCCTGTCGAAGGGCGAGCGCAGAGGCCTTATCACATGCTAAGCATACTGGAGAGGCCACCACACATGGTTCGACGGGGGTCACCATTACAGCCTATTAATTTGTAACTCATATAGGTCATGGATAGCGCAGTTAAGGATCTTCTCCGCGATCAACATAACGTGATTACTTCGTATCGATGAAGATTCCTCTCCGCAGAATGACAATTTAATAAGACAAAAAATATCAATGATAGAAAAAAAACTAAAAACTACAAAAGGCAAACTAAAGATAAAAGTACCGACTAACCTGGCTGAAATTACTTTAGGGCAGATGATGGATTTCCAGGAAAATCCGCTGCTAAATGATATTGGTGCCATCAGCATTTTATCCGGTATCGCGTTGGATGAGTTGCAAAATGTAAGTAACGTTGCCCATTTTCAGGTATTTGCCGCGCCAGTATTAGCGCTCTCCAACCAGATCAAGGACCTGTACAACAGTGATGCTGTCCCGAAAAAAATAATTTTTAAAATGCCCGGCGACAAGGATATAGAAGTAAATGTGATCAGTAACCTTTCGGTTGAGCCAGCCGGGGCGTTTATGGCAGTAAGGGATATTATTGCCGAAGAAATAAACGGACACGTTGAACAATATGGTGAAGAAGGCTGGAAGGAACATTTCAATCCGTCGTTAAAGGCTTGCTGCCAGGTATTGGCGCATTACTTTTTTTGCAAGGCAACAGGCAAAAAATACCATGAATACGAAGCGGAGGAATTTTGTAACGAGATAAAAAAACTAAGGGTAACGGAGGCGCTGCCTATTGCCAAACATTTTTTTACCTGTTATCCCAGCTTATTGAAACCGAAAACAGGTTACTGGCATCGGCTGCTACAGCGCTTGAAAAACGGGCTGGTATACAAACCTTCGAAAAGTTTAAATATATCAACACCGTAAATTCCCTTGCCGGCGGTGATATTACCAAATGGAGCGAAGTGCTAAACATGCCCTACGAGCGCGTGCTAACCAAGCTTTTACTCAATAAAACCGAAGCGGAATACCAGCGAAGATACAGTGAACTGATGAGTGAGTCCGGAAGTCGGTAAAGTCCGAAAGACCGGGAGGTTGTAACCTCTAAAATATATTATCAGAACTTACATGAAGCTACTTTCGAACTATCGACTTTTCCGACTTATAAAACCAAAACTTATATGAAGCTACTTCGGACTTTCCGGGCTAACAAAACAACTTTAAATTCCCAACCTTATGCCTATTCGTAATCAAATAGAAGCCGTTGTAAAAACATTAACCGGTACGCCAACCTTTGTATACGGCACCGTTAACGAGCTCAATCAGCTTGCTGACAACGCCTCCTTTCCCTGTGTGTTCATGTATCCCTTGCAGCCAATTGACGTATCCCCGCAGGTAAATGGCTCCGTAGATAATACCTTTTCAATATATTTGGAATTTCTGTTTAAAACAGATTTCGATCAATACACCGCTGACAATGAAACCTACGTAAACCAGGCGTTGACGTTAGCCAACGAGTTTATTGTTAAGGCGTCCAAATACCGCGAGGGCGAAGGCCGCTATTTCCGCATCAAAGCGGGCGATCGTGCCAAATGCCTGCCCGTTTACAACAAGTTTGACGTCAATTCCACCGGCGTTAACCTCACGATAACGCTGGCTACGATGTACTTTGAGAGCTACGGATAGTGCATTACAAGTATTGTAAGTGATAAAGCATGTCATACTGAACTTGTTTCAGCGCCCCAATTGCAATGTGTATACCTTGTAATCCGCTCGTCCTGTGGGGCCCCGAAATAAATCCGGGAGGACAATCGAATAATTTTAAAGCTACTCCTCGTGAACAACAACCAATTAATCCAGCTACTGGAAGCGCTAAAAACCGATGTAATCAACTCGCTGCAGGCAAACGGCGCAAATGCTACCGGGCAAACCGCCAAACAGCTTACCATAACTACTGGCGGCAACGCGATACAATTAGAACTGCCCGGTTATATGCAACTACTGGAAACAGGCCGCGGGCCAACCAGCAAGGATGCAGTGGCTGGAAATCCGCCGATGATACAGCGGATAAAGCAGTGGGGCCGGGCAAAGGGCATCCCGGATAAGGCAGCCTGGGCAATAAAAAAATCCATTGACAAAAACGGATATAAAGGCAAACCCGGTATCCTGACTGAACCGCTGGGTGATGATAATATCAACAGGAGGCTAAACCCGGTAATGGAAAGTGTTGCCGCGGCTTTAATTAAAGACTTAATTGGAAAATAATTCCATAGTCCATGGACGATGGGCCATAAGTTATGAACGATGAAATATGAATTACTAACCATGGTCTATGGACTATCGACCATGGACATCCACTAAAATCAACCAATACATGAGCATAATAGCAAAAATAGACTATTCACACACCTACGTATCCGGTACACAAACAAACGGGCAGGTATTTATATCACTCTTTGACGCCGCTACCGGGCAGCCTACCAACGGCAACAATGTGGTGATCGGCTTTGAGCAGAATTTAAACGGGGTAATTTATATAGGTTCCGCAACCATAGCCGGGCAAAGCGCCGCCATTTATACCGGGCTTATAGGCGATACCAATCCTGCTACTCCGTATTTTACCCAGTTTCAAATAACAAATATTGGTGTTGTCCCAAATCCATCCCCACCGGTAAACGTTTGCGATCTTGCCATCAATTATATAAATATTGATAGCCCTGAATCGGCACCAGGCGCGGCCGACGGGCAGATAACCGTAAACGCTACGTCGAGCTATGGACCCATCAGGTATAGTTTAGATAGCGTAAACTTCCAGGCATCGCCCACGTTTGCTGGCTTATCCGGTGGCGTAAAAACGGTTTATGTGATTGATGCCAATGCCTGCGCCAATTCATCATCAGTAACCATTTTGGTAAACAGCAATCTGCTGATTAAAGATCCGTCTGTAACCTTAACCGGCGGCAATGTATCCCGCTGGAACGCCGCCTTTAATCCCGTGGTCTTCACCTACCAGCGTAAGGACTTTGAGGTTACGGCCATTACTTCGGATACCGCCAGCGGCAATGCGGCAGTAGCCGTTAACTGTGATATCACAGCAATAGCCAGTGCTGTTGCAGCCTATAACCTGGCAATTACAAATGCGGCAACTTTAAATGTGGTGTTAACAAATAACAACCCTGTTTACGTTTATTTAAACGCCGGTAATTACACCGGCACTTACCAGGTTTTATCGGTAAATGGTACAGGCCAATTAATTATTAACACACCCTTTACAGAAACAGGCACTGGTTTTATAAACATTAACTTACTGCGCCCGTATTACCAGGTTCGTACGCAAATAACTTATATCGATCCGCTGAGCAATCAGCAAAATACGATAACATCAACCAACAGGCCTGATAGTACTGGTTTGGTAAAGGCCGACCTCTCTAACTTTTTGCAAAGCCTTTTACG